>JADIMX010000093.1 GCA_017694425.1 Candidatus Fimicola merdigallinarum | reverse complement strand
TTGATTTTTAGATTATATTATAACTAAGTCCTTTACATATCAGCTATAAAGGTATGTATATTTAATTTTTTTAATAGATTTGTTTCTTGTGTGGAATAAGTGAGTTTAAAAATTCTTGTAAGTTATTAATGTTTTAATAATCAGTAAATTAGAAATTAAAATATATATTAAGTATTGATTTTTAGATTATATTATAACTAAGTCCTTTACATATCAGCTATAAAAGTATATTATATTTAGTGGAAATTACGTTTAATAATATATGAAAGGACGAACTTTAATGGAAATAAGAACTAGATTTGCACCTAGCCCAACTGGTTATATGCATATTGGAAATTTAAGAACTGCTCTTTACGAATTCCTTATTGCAAAATCAAAGGGTGGTAAATTTATACTTAGAATAGAGGATACAGACCAAGAGCGTTATGTTGACGGAGCAATAGACATAATATATAACACTCTTAAAATGACAGGTCTTAACTATGATGAAGGCCCAGATATCGGTGGAGATTACGGCCCATACATTCAGAGCGAGAGAATGGGAATGTACCTTAAATACGCTCTTGAGCTTGTTGAGAAAGGTGAGGCTTACTACTGCTTCTGTACTAAAGAAAGACTTGAAGGTCTTAAGGTAAGCAACAAAGAGGGTGCGTCATTTGCTAAGTATGACCGTCATTGTCTTGGACTTTCAAAAGAGGAAATACAGAAAAACCTTGATGCCGGTATGCCTTACGTTATACGTCAGAAAATGCCAACAGAGGGTACTACAACATTCCACGACGTTGTGTATGGCGATATTACAGTTGACAATGCTGAGCTTGATGACCAGATTCTTATAAAAGCTGACGGTTTCCCAACATATAACTTTGCTAACGTTGTTGACGACCACCTTATGAAGATTACACACGTTGTTAGAGGTAGCGAGTATCTTTCATCAACACCTAAATATAATCTTTTATATGATGCTTTCGGTTGGACTGCACCTGAGTATGTTCATCTTCCACCAGTAATGAGAGATGCACAGAATAAACTTTCAAAACGTCACGGGGACAAGTCTTTTGAGGACCTTGTAAGAGAAGGTTTCCTTGTTGAGGCTATAGTTAACTATATTGCCCTTTTAGGCTGGAGCCCATCAGATAATCAGGAGATTTTTTCATTAGATGAGCTTATTGAGAAGTTTACAATTTCAGGTCTTAGTAAATCACCTTCAATATTTGATATTAAAAAGCTTACTTGGATGAATGGTGAGTATATCAAAAATATGGAGTTTGAAAAATACTTTGAATTAGTTAAACCACGTCTTGAAGAGGCTGTTAAGACAAAAACTCTTGATATAAGAAAAATTGCTACACTTCTTCAGAAAAGACTTGAAACATTAAATGATATACCTAACCTTGTTGGTTTCTTTGATACTTTACCGGATTATAGCACAGAGCTTTATATCCACAAGAAAATGAAAACAACAGAGGAAATAGCTTTACAGGCACTTAAGGCTTGTGTGCCAGTTATAGAGGGTATTGACACTTGGAACGAAGAAACAATACACGAAAAACTTTTAGCTCTTGTTACTGAGCTTGGTATGAAAAATGGTCAGGTTTTATGGCCAGTTAGAACTGCTCTTTCAGGCGAGCCAACATCACCAGGTGGAGCTATTGAGCTTGCTGACATTCTTGGAAAAGAGGAAACTCTTAGAAGAATTGCTATCGGTATTGAAAAACTTTCTTAATGAATTTAAAGGTGTAGGCTATTTTAATAGCTTATACCTTTTTTATTTTATATAATAAAAATTTATTGTTAAAGTGTTGACAAATTTTGAAATAGGTTTATAATGAAGTTGTAATTGAATATCGGTAGTCTTCAGGGCAGGGTGAAATTCCCGATTGGCGGTAAAGTCCGCGAGCAATTTTTTGCAGGATTTGGTGAAATT
Source organism: Candidatus Fimicola merdigallinarum (assembly GCA_017694425.1). Taxonomy (GTDB): domain Bacteria; phylum Bacillota; class Clostridia; order Lachnospirales; family Anaerotignaceae; genus Fimicola; species Fimicola merdigallinarum. Next base: position 2,062 of record JADIMX010000093.1, on the reverse strand, counting down.
CCAAAACCAACAGTTATAGTCTGGATAGAAGAAGATAGTTTTTTGTATATTTTTGTATACATTTATTTTGTATTGTATTTTTTGTCCTGAGAAAGTTTTTTCTCAGGATTTTTTGTTATTACGATATAAAAATATGTATATATGAACATATATTTATATTTTATGCCTTGAAGTTTATTCAAGGCTTTTTTTATTGTTAATTTTAGAGTTTAGAGAAAGGAATAAGTTTTAAATATAAAATTTGTGGTTGGAATGAGGGAAGTATAGTTTTTTAACGGAGTTAAATTTTTTAGACAGAATAAAATGTAAGAGTTTTGTTAAAAAGTATTGTTTTTAGATATTAAGAAAAAGGTGTAATTTTAAAGTTTAAGAAGTTTTTATTTATCTTGTTTTAAGGGGGAGTGTTTGGTTTGGAGTATATGAAAAGGGCTATTGAACTTGCAAAATTGGGGGAGGGTAAAGTAAATCCTAACCCGCTTGTAGGTGCTGTCATAGTTAAAAATGGAAAAATTATCGGCGAAGGTTATCATAAATATTTTGGTGGAAACCACGCAGAGGTAGAAGCTATAAACAATGCTAATGAAGATGTAAGAGGGGCAGATATATATGTTACTCTTGAGCCTTGTGCTCACTATGGCAAAACTCCACCTTGTGCAGAGGCTATTGTAAAAATGGGTTTTAAAAATGTTTACATAGGTGCAAAAGACCCTAACGCTCTTGTTGCAGGTAAAGGCATTGAGATTATAAAAAATGCTGGAATAAATGTTGTTTGTGGAGTTATGGAAGATGAATGTACTAAACTTAATGAGGTTTTCTTTAAATATATACAGGAGAAAACTCCTTTTGTAGTTATGAAATTTGCTACAACTCTTGACGGGAAGATATCAACAGTTACAGGGCAGTCAAAGTGGATTAGCAACGATTATTCAAGGGAATATGTTCACAAACTTAGAAATAGTCTTATGGGCATAATGGTGGGAATTAACACAGTTATAAAAGATAATCCTAGTCTTACAGCCAGAATAGACGGTGGGAGAAATCCTATAAGAATTATTGTTGATAGCAAACTTAGGATACCTAAAAATTCTAAGGTTCTTGATACTTCTAATGGCAGGTGTATTATAGCTGTTTCTGAAAATTTTGATAAGAAAAAGGCTAAGGAGTTAGAGGAAAAAGGTGTTGAGATTATTGTAAGTGGAAAGGAAAGAGTGAACCTTAAAAAACTTATGATTATACTTGGCAGTATGGGAATAGATAGCATACTTCTTGAAGGTGGTGGCGAACTCAATTTCTCGGCTCTTGAAGAGGGAATTGTTGACAAGGTTATAGCTTTTATATCACCTAAAATATTTGGTGGAAATACTTCCAAAACTTCTGTTGGTGGTTTGGGTATTGAAGATATAAACAAATCTTTCAAGCTTAGGGATTTAAGTTTTTCTGATATGAAAGGGGACATTATGATTACGGGGTACATTGAAAAGGGGTGATTCTTTGTTTACAGGAATTGTTGAGGAAGTTGGTAAAGTTACTGGTGTAATAGGTGGTAGTTGTGGAAGTATTACGGTACAGTCACATAAAATACTTGAAGATATGAACATAGGTGATAGTATTGCTGTTAATGGTGTTTGCTTGACTGTGACAAGATTTGATAAAAATTCTTTTACTGCTGATGTAATGGCAGAAACTATGCGAAGGACAAATTTAGGTAAGCTATCTTTTGGCGATATTGTTAATCTTGAGAGGGCTATGAGTGCTAATGGTAGGTTTGGTGGTCATATAGTAAGTGGTCATATAGACGGAGTAGGTATTATTAAGGAGATTAAGCCTGAAGGTAATGCTATGTGGGTTAGTGTATCAGCGGATAAAGACATACTTACATACATAATACAAAAAGGTTCTATAACTATAGACGGTGTAAGTCTTACGGTAGCTTATATTGATGACTATTGTTTTAAGGTTTCCATTATACCTCATACTGGGGAAGAAACCATACTTTTAAAGAAAAAGGTTGGGGATATGGTAAACCTTGAGAATGATATTATTTCAAAATATGTTGAAAAGC
>JADIMX010000011.1 GCA_017694425.1 Candidatus Fimicola merdigallinarum | reverse complement strand
TCAAAAATATAAAATAATAAATCTTTATCAAACCTATTTAATATATTTAAATTTATTAAAACCAATATTATAATTATTTCAAAAATCAATATAACCTATATATTAAAATATATAAATCAAAATCAACCGTTAAACGTATGGTTTGCTAAATCCCTATAAATATTTTTTACTGTTGTAATCCTCTAACTATGCACAAAACGGTTAAACAATTACTCTGATATTTCTTGTCTTATATATTTTGGTGCAAATACTATATGACATTTACATCTTCATAGCAAAACCTCATATAATTTTATTTTTACTTTCCACACAAGTTCTATTATAGGAGATTTTTACTTTTCTAGAAAAAATTTTATCTATAACCTATTTGTTGAAAGTAAAAAGGACAAGGCAATTAAGCCTTATCCTCATTATCTCTCATTTTTTCAAATGCAATTTCAAATTCTTTTTTGAGCCACTTAGGTATATCTTTTTCCATAAGCTCATCAAGTGTAAGCCAATAAAAAGCGTCGTGCTCCTCACTAAGTTTTACATCATAAGTATCACAGGTACATAAATATGTAATTATAGTCATATGTATATTAGGTTTTATAACATCATATACTGTAAAAGGTTCAATTATAGAAACATCTAAATCTGTTTCTTCTTTTATCTCTCTTAAAAGGCCTTTAGGCGAAGACTCAAAAAATCTAAGTCCGCCACCTGCCAAATCCCAAACCTCTCTTTTATTTATATAACTGTTTTCAATCTCTTTTTGAGAGCGATGCAAAAGCAAGGCTTTATCATTATTTATTATAATAGCCTTTACAGCTATAGAAAAATCCCTTTTTATAAGCTCACCACCTTTTTAAAATTCATTTCTAATTAAAGAGCATTTTTAAGTATTTCTTTAAGCTCATCTTCTGTAAAGTTGTACTCTTTATTGCAGAAATGGCAGTGAAGCTGTGCTTTTTTATCTTCTTCTATCATATTTGTAAGCTCGTCTTTTCCTAAACTTATAAGAGCCTTTTCAACTCTTTCTCTTGTACAGTTACAGTAGAAACGAACTTCTTTTTTCTCGTTGATTTCAAGGTCGAAATCTCCAAGTATAAGCTGTAAAATATCTTCTGGGCTATATCCCATATCAAGTAATGATGTTACATAAGGAGTTCTATTTATTTTCTCCTCAAGTTTTTCAGCTATCTCATCACTAGCATCTGGCATAAGCTGTATTATAAAGCCACCTGATGCCATAACTGATGTATCTGTATCAATTAAAACCCCAAGACCTATAGCTGAAGGTGTCTGCTCACTTTTTGCAAAGTAGTATGTTAAATCCTCTGCAATTTCCCCTGAAATAAGCTCTATCTGACCTGCATAAGGCTCTTTAAGTCCGATATCTTTTATTACACTTAAGCTACCATTTCCAATAGCTTTAGACACATCAAGTTTACCCTCATACTTATTTGGCACTTCAACGTAAGGATTAAAAACGTACCCTTTAACATTTCCCTTAGAATCGGCAGAAACAACCATTCCCTGTAATGGTCCATCACCTCTAATCTGTAATGTAAGTAAGTCTTTTTCGCCTTTAAGCATTTCACCCATCATAGCACCAGCTGTTAAAAGTCTACCTAATCCAGCAGTTGCAACAGGTGATGTATTGTGAAGCTGTCTTGCCATTTCAACCGTATTTTTTGTAGTACCAGCAAAAGCTCTTATAGAACCGTTACCGGCAGTTGCTCTTATAATATAATCTTCCATTTTTATTCCTCCAAATTTTCTTTCTTCTTAATCTCTCTAGCTACAAAGAATAATCTTTCGCTATCCTCTCTCGGTGGATTAAAGGTGTAGGCGTCATAAACAGCAACAAACTCCATTCCAGCCTTTTCTATAAGACTTTTAACAGTTTCTATGCTGTAAGCCTTTTCGTAATGACACTCCTCAAACCTTTCATACCCGCCAGTTTCATCATCTTCTATAAAGAAATTCATATAATACTCGTTTATCTTCTCATTTTCATCATAAAAATTTTCCCATATATAGGCAGAATTTTCCGTTGTTTCGGCATATGTATTGTCTGCATATATATTTTTAAATTTATACTCCGTATTCATATCGAATATAAATAACCCCTTAGGGTGAAGATAATTATCAACAAGTTTAAAAACTTTTAAAAGCTCTTCCTCATCTGTTATATAATTAAGACTATCACAAAGACTTAATATACAGTTTACAGTACCATAAAGCTCAAACTCCCTCATATCTTGACAAAGGTAAAGTATATCAAGATTTTCATTATAAGCCTTATCTCTAGCATTTGAAAGCATATCCTCAGAAAGGTCTATACCTATCATTTCGTAGCCTTTTTTAGCAAGTCTTTCTGTAACACTACCTGTACCACAGCCAAGGTCAAGAACTATTTCCGGCGAAAGTTTCTCCTTTTCCCATATTTTCTCTATATAAGAAACCCAACTGTCGTAGTCTATTTCACCCATAAAAATATCATAAACAGAGGCAAAACTTTCATAAACACCCATAAATATTCCCCTCACAAAATTTTATCTTCTAACCTTATAATTATACATAATATAAGAAGATATTACAACAGAATATGGCTTATTTTTCACTTTGTCTTTTCTTACTGCGTACAAGTCCCCCAATGCTTCCACTTTCTCTACTGGTTAAGCTCTTCCAACCACTCTTTATAACCTTATCTATAAGACCTAATTCTTCTGCTGCCTCGTACTTCATCCTGTCCTCTGCACAAAGACTTTTGTATTTTTGCATATTTTCTTCCATTTTCTACCTCTCTTAATTGTATATATTATTTATTGAAATTTTAAATTATATTATAAAGCAACACTAATATTATGTTTTTTTATATAATTTATATACATAATAATAAAAATAAATTTATATCCATTTTTTGTTTGACATAAATATAAATTAATGATACGATATAAAAACAAATAAATACTTTTAGTAGAGGTGCATTTTTCATCAGTACTTGTTTTGATGTAATAAGGTACAAAAGATAAACAAGAAAAGGGAACGGTGCCGAAGTTAGAATTTTCCTTATAAAATTCTTTCTGGTTTTTACGGATAATATCCGTATGAACTGTCATCATTTTTTCTTGGTGGAGTGCTACTATAATGATTTTTAAGCAGAAATATATTTTCTTTTCTGTAATAACGAGATTATTATACCGGCGTTCTTACGTCGGTTTTTTTATTTATTTTAAAATTTAAAGGTTATTTTATTGCAACCAAATAATATGCTATAATAGGAGTGAAAATTATTATGAAAAAAGTAAATCTCGCAGTCGTAGGTGCAACAGGTATGGTAGGAAGAACTTTCTTAAAGGTTCTTGAAGAAAGAAATCTTCCAATTGAAAATTTCTATGTTATGGCTTCAGCTCGTTCAGCCGGCTCTAAAATTGAATTTAACGGAAAAGAGTATGTTGTTGAAGAACTTACAGAAAATTCTTTCGACAAACCTATTGATATAGCTTTATTCTCTGCTGGTGGTTCTACAAGTGCAAAATTCGCACCAATAGCTGCAGAAAAAGGCTGTATAGTTATAGATAATAGTGCTCAGTGGAGAATGGACCCTAATGTTCCACTTGTTGTTCCAGAAGTAAACCCAGAAGATATCGAATGGAATAAGGGAATAATCGCAAACCCTAACTGTTCTACAATACAGGCTATGGTTGCTTTAAAACCACTTGACGATAAATACAAAATCAAACGTGTAGTATACTCTACATATCAGGCAGTTTCTGGTGCTGGTGTTGCTGGTTGGAATGACCTTGAAAACGGTCTTAAAGGAGAAGAGCCTAAAAAATTCCCTCATCAGATAGCAAATAACTGTCTTCCACACATTGACGTATTTATGGATAATAAATACACAAAAGAAGAAATGAAAATGATTTGGGAAACAAGAAAAATACTTCACAACGACGACCTTAAAGTTACAGCTACAACAGTTCGTGTACCTGTATTCGATAGCCACAGTGAGTCTATAAATGTTGAATTTGAAAATCCATTTGAATTAGACGAACTTATCGAAGAACTTAGAAAAGCTCCTGGTATCGTTATCGAGGACGACCACGAAAATAACGTATACCCTCTCGCTTTAAATGCAGCCGGACACGACGAAGTTTTTGTTGGTAGAATACGTCGTGATGAAAGTGTTGATAACGGTGTTAACCTTTGGGTTGTTGCCGATAACATAAGAAAAGGTGCAGCTACAAATGCTGTTCAGATAGCTCAGGAAATAATTTCAAAAATGCAGTAATATAATAATAAATATTTATAGGAGGTGCTTTTATGCCTATTTTTACAGGTTCAGGAGTTGCCATTGTAACTCCATTTAACGAGGACGAAACTATAAACTACCCTGAATTAAAAAGACTTATTGAATTTCAAATTGAAAATAGTACAGATGCCATAATAATCTGTGGTACTACTGGAGAGGCTTCAACTCTTACAGACGAGGAACAAATTGAGTGTATAAAATTTACTGTTGAAGTTGTAAACAAGAGAGTCCCAGTTATAGCTGGTGCTGGTAGTAACCATACAGCTCACGCTATTGAGCTTGCACAGGGTTGTGAAAGAGTAGGAGCTGATGCTGTTCTTCTTGTTACACCTTACTACAATAAGACTACTCAAAAAGGTCTTATTAAGCACTACAAAATGATAGCTGAAAGCATTAATATTCCAATTATACTTTACAATGTGCCTAGCCGTACAGGTCTTAATATTACACCACAGACTTGTTACGAACTTTCAAAAATTAAAAATATAGTTGGTATAAAAGAGGCAAGTGGAAACTTATCACAGGTAGCAGAAATAGCTGCCCTCTGCGGAGAGGATTTCCATATTTACTCAGGAAATGACGACCAGATTTTACCTGTACTTTCACTTGGTGGTTTAGGTGTAATATCTGTTCTTGCAAACATTATGCCTAAAGAAACTCACGATATGGTAGCAAGCTATCTCGAAGGCGATTCTAAAAAAGCTACAAAGATGCAACTTGAGTACTTACATCTTATAAATGAGCTTTTTAGCGAAACAAACCCTATTCCTGTAAAAACTGCCTTAAATCTTATGGACTTTAATGTAGGTAATTGTAAAATGCCTCTTTGCGAAATGGACAATAAAAACTTAGAAAACCTTAAAGAGGCTATGAAAGACGCAGGATTACTTAAATAATAAAAACATAGGCTGTCGATAAAGACAGCCTTTAAATTTAAGAATTACAAAATAAGAGGTGTTTATATTGATTAAAATAATTATGCACGGCTGTGGTGGAAAAATGGGTCACGTCGTTTCTTCTATTGTTGAAAAAGATGAAAATTGTACAATAGTTGCAGGTGTAGACCCTAGAGAAGTAGAAATGGGTTACCCTGTGTTTAAAAGCATTTCAGAATGTAATATAGATGCTGACTGTATAATAGATTTCTCAACTGCAACTGCTGTACCAGAACTTCTTGAGTATGCAAAAAATACAAATACTCCTGTTGTTCTCTGCTCTACAGGACTTTCAGAAGAATTAAATGAAAAAGTATCAGAGTATTCAAAAAGTGTTGCTATATTAAAATCAGCTAATATGTCTGTTGGTGTAAACCTTATAATGAAAGTTTTAAAACAGCTTGCACCTGTTCTTGCAGATGAGGGGTTTGACATAGAAATAGTTGAAAAACACCATAATCAGAAAATAGATGCTCCAAGTGGCACAGCTATAGCTCTTGCAGATGCTATAAACGAAGAATTTAATAATGAATATAAATATGTTTTTGACCGTTCACAGGTGCGTGAAAAACGTAGCCAGAAAGAAATCGGCATAAGTGCTGTTCGTGGTGGTACAATAGTTGGTGACCACGACGTAATATTTGCCGGTCGTGATGAGGTTATAACAATAAATCATACAGCATATTCAAAAGAGCTTTTTGCAGTTGGTGCAGTTAAAGCTGCAAAATACCTTGCAGGTAAACCAGCTGGATTCTATACAATGAAAAATGTTATGGAATAATAGATACTAAATTATCTATTTATTATTTATAATTCACCCACTCAAAAAAGACAGCCTATAATATAAAGGTTGTCTTTTTCTTTAAATATATTAATTTTATACAAAAAATTATAATAAGCACGTTTAAGCATTTACATATTTCTAATAATTATAAACTTAGATTATATACACTTCTTTTATAATAACATAATAGT
>JADIMX010000092.1 GCA_017694425.1 Candidatus Fimicola merdigallinarum | reverse complement strand
CAGATGTGTATAAGAGACAGGTTATAAAGTAGTGCAATTTGAATACTAATTATATTATTTGACAATAATCAGTAATATACTTAAAATATTTTTCGTATCTTTATTATAGATAGGTACAAAAGGAGGTTATGTCAATGCCTACAATAAATATGCTTTCGTCAGCAGATAGTGTCAAAGGACAAGGGGTAGGCTCTGCGTACATTGAACAGGTTGCACTTGTTGGAGAGGGTTTAAAGGGCAAGTATGAAGTTTTAATAAATTCTAAAAAGAAATGTGATATACAGCATTTTCATACTATAAACCCAGAATATTTTATACCTGTTATTTTAGATAAGAAATTTTCGGCAAACGTGGGATACGTTCATTTTTTGCCGGAAACAGTTGAAGATAGCCTTGATATGCCTAAAACTATAAAACAGCTTTTTTATAAATATATGATAGAGTTTTATGATAGTATGGATTATCTTGTTACGGTTAATCCATATTTTATAGGTGAGCTTGAAAAGTACGGAATATCAAAAGATAAGGTTACCTATATACCTAACTATGTTTCAGATGAGAAATTTTATAGATATGATAATGATAAAAGAAAAGAATTGCGTTCAAAGTGGAATTTATCTGAAAATGATTTTGTAGTTTTAGGTGTTGGACAAGTTCAGCGAAGAAAAGGTGTTGTTGATTTTGTTGAGTGTGCAAAAGCTATGCCTAATGTAAAATTTATGTGGGCTGGAGGTTTTTCTTTCGGTGCTATGACAGATGGCTACAAGGAGCTTAAAGAGATTATGGAAACCCCTCCTGACAATGTTATATTTACAGGTATCGTTGAAAGAGATGATATGAACGATATATATAATGTTGCAGATGTAATGTTTTTGCCGTCGTATAGTGAGCTTTTTCCTATGACAATACTTGAGTCTATGTGTATTAATATGCCAATACTTTTAAGGGATATAGACATATATAAAGACATTCTATTTGACTATTATTTAAAAGGTAATTCTAATACTGAATTTATAGATATTATTGAAAAACTTAAAGATAATAGAGAATTTTATGATGAGTGTAGCAAAAAGTCCTTTGAAGGTCATAAATTCTATTCAAGAGAAAATGTTCTTAATATGTGGGAAAATTTTTATGATAGAGTTTATAATGAATCTTTAGAAAAGAAAGAAAAAAGTAAAATAAAGGTTAAAACTAATAGGGAAAAGTTAAAACTTTACAAGAAATTAACAATAAAAAATAAAAATAAAAAATCGACAAAAAAATCTGAAAGATTAGCTGATATAAAAAGCAAAATAATAAAGAATATAGATGAAAATTCAGAAGACATAGATAAATATATAGAAAATAGTGATAAAAATAGTGAATTTTATATAAAAATAATACAACTATTTAAAAATAAAAAGTAATGCATTTACTAAAAGGATATACTGTAATATTAAAATACGATATTTATATATCGTATTTTTTTTGGTATAATTCTTTTTAAATAATTTACTAAGGAGAGTTTTTTATGCAGAAAAAGGAATACGGACTTTTTACAGCTATTACCCTTATTATAGGTACTGTTATAGGTTCGGGAATATTTTTTAAAAGCGATAATATACTCGTTTTCACAGGTGGAGATGTGTTAAAAGGAGTAATTATCTTTACTATTGCTGCTATAGGTATAGTGTTTGGAAGTCTTACAATAGCAGTTTTAGCGTCTAAAACAAAAAATCCAGGTGGGGTTATAACGTATGCTGATGAATTTATTAACAAGAAAACATCTTGTGCTTTTGGCTGGTTTCAAACTTTTATATATTTTCCAGCTATAAGTTCTGTTATTGCTTGGGTTTGTGCAGTATATCTTTGTATGTTTTTAGGGATAGAGTCTACTAATACAAGTCTTTTTATAATATCTATTATTGTGCTTGTATTTATATATATTTTGAATGTTTTTTCTGCAAATATAGGTGGTCATTTTCAGAATGTAGCTACTATCGTTAAACTTATACCTCTTTTTTTAATAGCTATTATAGGTATGCTTAGAACTGGCGAAACTCAGATTTTTTATGAAAGTGCAAATACAACTTCTAATTCACTTTTTTGGATTTCAGCAGTAGGGCCAATAGCTTTCTCTTATGATGGTTGGGTTGTAGCTACATCAGTAGCACACGAAATAAAAAATTCGGAAAGAAATTTACCTATAGCACTTATAGTAGCACCTGTATTTATACTTATAATTTATATAATGTACTTTGTTGGTATATGTGCTATTGTAGGACCTGAAAATATAATGGCTTACGGTGATGCTCACGTTAATGTTGCAGCGCAGAAGATATTTGGAAACTATGGTGCTAAGATAATATTAGGATTTGTTGTTATTTCTGTTTTAGGTACATTAAACGGTTTTACACTTGCATACATAAGACTTCCTTATTCTTTAAGTATAAGAGGAATGTTCCCATCATCTGAAAAGATTTCTAAAATAGATGATAAAACAAAAATGCCTATAAATTCTGCCGTAACAACATTTACTATAAGTATGATTTGGTTTATTGTAAACTATATTGTTATGTCAAAAGAATTTATACCTAATTCCGATATATCAGAAACACCTATAGTTATAGGATATGCTCTTTATATAGTTCTTTATGTAACAGTTATTCGTATGCATCTTAAAGAAAAAAATATTGGATTTATAAGAGGTATTATTGTTCCTATTTTAGCTATTATAGGTTCGCTTATAGTAATATTTGGTGGTATATCTAATCCTATGACTATTTTCTATGTAGTTTTATGTGTTATCATAATATTTGCGTCTGTTAAGTTTATGAAATCAGTTAAAGAATAAATAAATTTTAAGGTATAGATATTATCTATACCTTATTTTTTTATAATTAAACAGTTTTTATAGTAAAATGCTGTAAAAATAAAATTTTTGTGGCATTTAATTATGCAATATTTTTAATGCTTTAATATTCTAAGATTTAAAGTTTTGTGTTATAATATTGTTTATTGTACAAATACATTTGTGTTTGAAATAAAGAATTAAGGAAGTTGGGGGATTATAGAATGGATAATATAAAAGTTGCTATACTTGGAATTGGTACTGTTGGAACTGGTACATATAAAATTATTAAAAATCAGAAAGATGAGTTTCCTTATAAAACAGGTTCTAATATAGAAGTTTCTAAAATTCTTGTTAGAGATAAAAGTAAAAAAAGAGAGGGTATAGACGAAAATCTTATTACTGATAGTTGGGAAGATATAATAAATGATGATAGCATAAGCATTGTTATTGAGGTTATGGGAGGTATAGAGCCTGCAAAAACATATATAACAGAGGCTTTAAAGAAAGGTAAGTCTGTTGTAACTGCCAATAAGGACCTTATAGCTTCTTATGGTGGCGAGCTTTTGGACCTTGCAAAAGAAAATAAATGTGATATTCTTTTTGAGGCTGCTGTTGCTGGTGGTATTCCTATAATAAGACCATTAAAAGAATGTCTTGCATCAAACAAAGTTGAGGAAGTTATGGGTATCGTAAATGGTACAACAAACTTTATATTAAGCAAAATGACAGATGAGGGTATGGAGTTTGATGAGGCTTTAAAACTTGCACAGAAGCTTGGATATGCCGAGGCAGACCCTACTGCTGATGTTGAAGGTTATGATGCAGGTAGAAAAATTGCTATAATGGCATCAATAGCTTTTAATTCAAGAGTTAAATTTGATGATGTTTATACAGAGGGTATTTCTAATATATCAGCTAAAGATATAAAATATGCTAAAGAGCTTGACTGTGAAATAAAACTTCTTGGAGTTGCGTCAAATACTGATGATGGTATAGAGGCAAGAGTACACCCTATGCTTATACCTAATGACCACCCACTTTCAGGAGTTAAAGATTCTTTCAATGCTGTATTTGTTAAAGGTGACTCTGTTGGAGATACAATGTTCTACGGAAAAGGTGCGGGAGAGCTTCCTACTGCCAGTGCCATAGTAGGTGACGTTATAGATGTTGCTAGAAATATACACTTTGGTTGCTGTGGTAGAATAGGCTGTACTTGTTATAAAAATCTTCCTATAAAAACTATTGATGACATATATTCAAAATATTTTGTTAGACTTCAAATTGTAGACAAGTCTGGTGTTTTAGCAAGTGTTTTAAGTGTTTTAGGTAAAAATGATGTTAGCATATATCAGTTAATGCAGAAGAAAAAACGAGATAATAATTTTGCTGAGATTGTTCTTGTTACAGACAAAGTAAAAGAAAAGAATTTAAGAGATTCTATAAAAGAGTTAGAAGATATGCCAGTTGTTCATAAGGTTTCAAAAGTAATAAGAGTTTATTAATATATTAAAGTCGTTGGATAATACCAACGGCTTTTTATATTTAATCATAATAAGTTTTATGAAAATAGGAAAAACATTATCTATC
>JADIMX010000010.1 GCA_017694425.1 Candidatus Fimicola merdigallinarum | reverse complement strand
CCCGTATATATAATTACTTTTATATATAATAGTATGGAGGTTAGTTCAATGTTTCCTTATTATCGTCTAAACAAAATTTTTAATTATATTAATAAAAATGAAATAGCTTCTATCAACGATTTGTGTAGTTTATTAAACATCACAGACAGAACCTTAAGAACGGATATCCAAACAATAAATAATGTTCTTAAAGATTATGGGGCAACTATTAAATTAAAAAGAAAGTTGGGATACTTTTTAGAGATTAGTGACCCAGATAGATATGAGGAGTTCTTAACAAAGTTATCTGATACTGAAAAATATAGTATAGAGCTAGATTCTACTGAAGACCGTATGAAACATCTTCTCAATATTCTTTTATATAAAGATAATTATATTTCATTAGACGAGCTTTCTGAACAGGTATTTGTTGGAACTAATACATTAAAAAATTATATAAAATCCCTTAACAATATACTTTCTAAATATAACTTAGAATGTATAAGCAAATCCAATATAGGTATAAAGATAATAGGAAATGAAGACGATAAGCGTAAATGCTTAGTTGAATCTATAATAAATACAAATTTACAAAGTTATATAACTACTTTTACAAAAGATGAGTATATACTTTTTAAAGATATAGATTTATATAAATTAAAAGATATCGTATTTACTAATCTTAAAAATGCCAATATAGAAATTAACGATTATAATTTAAAAAATCTAGTAATACACTTTGCATTAATGATATCTAGAGTAAAAAACGATTATTATATAAACAATAACTTTAATATACACATTGATGATAACTATCAAAAATTTGTAGATGATATATCAAAAGAAATAGAAGATAACTTCGATATATCTATTTCCGAGGGCGAAAAGAACTATATATATCTACACTTGATAGCTAATAGCCGAATAGATAATTTATCAAATAGTGATAATAAAATTAAGAAATTAATAAACGATTTACTTAGCACAATTTATTTTGATTATAATTTCGATTTAAGAAATGATGAAGTATTATTAAATGATTTATTTGTACATCTTAAATCAATTTTAACTACAAAATATTTAGAGCTTAACAAAAGAAATCCTTTATTAAACACAATAAAGTCAAACTTTCCATTAGCTTTTGACATAACTCTATCCTGCGTTACTAAAGTATTTAAAAATACTCCTTTTAAACTTACCGAAGATGAAATAGGATATATATCTTTGCATATAGGAGCAGGACTAGAAAGATGTTTTTCCGGCACAGTAAATGTAAAAAATGTAATAGTAATTTGCGGTTCAGGACAAGCTACATCTAGAATGTTAGAAACAAGGATAAATATATTCTTCAAAGATAAAATAAATATTGTTTCACGTATGTCTTACAACAACTTTATATCATTGCCTAAATCTGAGTTTAGAAATATAGATTTTATAATATCTACAATTCCTATAGAAACAGATATTGATATACCTACTGCTGTTGTAAACTTTGTTTTTAAAACAGAAGATATAGAAACAATATCCAAGTTACTTAATAAAATCTCTAACAATACAACAAAAAATTCTATAGAATTTTTCAACAAAAATTTATTCTTACATTTAGATAAATGTGAATCTAAGGAAAGTTTACTAGATAATCTTTTTGATATTATGAAAAAAGAAAATGTTATAGATGATGAATATATATCTTCTGTAATAGATAGAGAGAAGCTTTCAAAAACAAACCTTAATGATGTTTTTGCTCTCCCTCACCCTATAAAGCCTTGTGCTAAAAAAACACAAGTTGCAGTTGCTATAATAGATGAGCCTGTAAAGTGGTCTGATGATTCGACTGTCCAAATAGTCTTTCTTTTAGCTATAAAACAAGGTGAACAGAAAAATATTGAACATCTATACGACATATTCATAGAAGTTGTAAACAATACCGTTTTACAAAATCGTGTTTTACAAAGTAATACATTTGAAGAATTTATTAACAACTTATATTCAATATAAATTGAAAGGAATGATTTTATGGAAATATTAAAACTTAAACCAGCCTGCAAAGATTACTTATGGGGTGGAGATAAGCTTAAAACTTTATATAATAAAAAGTGTGATACTGATATATTAGCTGAAACTTGGGAGCTTTCTTGCCATAAAGACGGAAATAGTACCATTGTAAATGGTGAGTATGAAGGTAAAACTCTTTCTTACTATATTGAAAAGGAGGGTAAAAAAGTTCTAGGCGAAAACTGTAAACGCTTTGATGACTTCCCTATACTTATAAAGTTTATTGATGCTAAAGAACCTCTTTCAGTTCAGGTACACCCTGATGATAAATATGCCCTTGAAAACGAGGGGCAGTATGGCAAAACTGAAATGTGGTATGTAATAGACTGTGATGATGATTCATTTTTATACTATGGATTTAAAAAATCTCTATCTAAAGAGGACTTTGAAAACCATATAAAAAATGGTACTTTAGAAGATGTTTTAAATAAGGTTAAAGTTAAAAAAGGTGATGTTTTCTTTATTGAGGCTAAAACTATACACGCTATAGGTAAAGGTATTACAATAGCAGAGATACAGCAAAACTCAAATGTAACATATAGAGTTTATGACTATAACCGAGTTGGTGCTGACGGTAAAAAAAGAGATTTACATATAAATAAAGCTATAGACGTAACTAACTTAGACTTTACAGGTAAAAACTATAACTTCGGAAACCATATGGTAAGTTGTGATATATTTGATGTTGATGAAGTAGATATAAATGAAGAA
This sequence comes from Candidatus Fimicola merdigallinarum, assembly GCA_017694425.1. Taxonomy (GTDB): domain Bacteria; phylum Bacillota; class Clostridia; order Lachnospirales; family Anaerotignaceae; genus Fimicola; species Fimicola merdigallinarum. Next base: position 25,127 of record JADIMX010000010.1, on the reverse strand, counting down.
GTGTTTACATCTATAGCTGATGAAAAATCATTCCATTCAATTATAGTTATAGATGGCTGTGGTAAAGTACAGTACGGTGATAAATATATTGATATCGAAAAAGGTGAAAGTATATTTATACCATCAGGCCTTGGAGAGTATACTGTAAGTGGAAAGTTAAAAGTTCTTAAAACTGTAATACCTGAAAAAATGGAGTATACAGTAGGTGTTGATATCGGTGGAACAGATATAAAAATCGGTATACTTGATAAGTATAGCAATATAGTAGCTAAAGGTATATGCCCTACAGAAGCTAAAAAAGGAGCAGAAACTGTAGTAAAAAATATAATAAATGCTATTAATACTATACTTGATGAGAAATCAATTAAAAAGGAAGACTGTAAGTATATAGGTATTGGTTGCCCTGGAACAATAGATGCTAAAAATGGTATTGTTGTGTATTCAAATAATCTAAAGTGGGAAAACGTACATCTAAAAAAAGAAATAGAGAAAGCAACAGGATTAGATGTTTATATAAGTAATGACGCTAACTGTGCAGCATTAGGTGAAGTTAAAGCTGGTTTTTCAGGTAAATATAAAAATGCTGTAGTAATAACTTTAGGTACTGGCGTAGGCGGTGGAATAGTATTAGACGGTAAAATATTTGAGGGTGGAACTGGTGGAGCTGAAATAGGTCATACACTCCTTGAAAGAAATGGCGAAGTTTGTACTTGTGGTAGAAAAGGTTGTCTTGAAGCATATGCCTCAGCAACTGCCCTTATACGACAGGCTAAAGAGAAAGCTAGCAAGAATAAGAGTTCAAAACTTTATGAGCTTTGCAATGGTGATATAGATAATATGAATGGTAAAATACCATTTGATGCTTGTAAAATGAATGATGAAGTGGCTATTGAAGTCATTGATAAATATACAGATTACTTATCAGAGGGCATAGCCGATATGATAAATATATTTAGACCAGAGGCTATAATACTTTCAGGAGGTATAAGTAAACAAGGCGACTATCTTACAGATATATTAAAGAAGAAAGTTGTACCAAAGGTTTTCGGCGGAGCTAATTCATATATACCGGAAATAGAATGTGCAGTTTTACAGAATGATGCCGGTGTTGTTGGTGCTGGTAATCTTAGAGCAGAGTGAGGGTATTATATATGAAGAAAAGAATACTTTTTATAGGTGATAGCATAACTGAAAGTGGTCGAGATTATAATGATGAAAGTAGCTTGGGTACTGGGTATGTAAAAATGCTGTATGATGAATTTTTAAAATATAATTATATAGTTTTAAACAAAGGTATAGGTGGCAATAAAATACTAGACTTAAAAAATAGAATAGAAAAAGAATGTATTAGTTTTAAACCTGACATAGTTTCTATAATGATAGGAATAAATGATGTTTGGCATTGTATGAATAGTGGTAGCTATGATATTGATATTGAGATGAAAAGGTTTGAAAATCTTTACAGAGATATGCTTTCAAGTTTAAGAAATTTAAATATAGAAAATATAATTTTAATAGAGCCTTTTGTACTTTCTTATCCTGAAGATAGAAAGTTTTGGTTAAATGATTTGGACAGAAGAAGATGTATTATTAAAAATCTTGCAGATGAGTATAACTGTTTATTTGTATCTGTTCATAATAAAATAAATGAAGTATCATTAATTAATGGTGTAAAGAAATATTCAGAAGACGGAGTTCACCCTACAATATACGGTCATACTGTTATAGCTAATCAGTTATTACCTGTTATAAAGAATATGTAAAATTAATACACTAATAAAAGCCTGAGTATTCCTATATATTCAGGCTTTTATTATACAATAATTAAAATTGTCATTCTATTGTTGAATTTTGTTGAATAAGTTATGCAATTATGATATAATTTTTCGCGGTAATAAAATAAAAGTTGGTTTTATTTTTAAAAATGTATATTTTACAGTTTAATCATTATATTTTATAATAATAATTAAATAAAGTGTAGAAATTGTTTCTGTATTATGATACATTATAATATGAAGGAGGTTGCTTTATAGTGTATAAAAGAATTATTCTTAAAATAAGCGGAGAAGCGTTATCAAACGAAACAGAAAATTTTGACGATAAAATAGTAAAAAGACTTGTAAACCAGATAAAAGATATAGTTGAAAATGGTACACAGGTTTGCCTTGTTATAGGTGGCGGAAACTTCTGGAGAGGTAGAAGTGCTGATTCTAAAATGGATAGAACAAAGGCTGACCAGATAGGTATGCTTGCAACTGTAATGAACGCAATTTACGTTGCTGATGCCTTTAGACAGGAAGGTGTTGGGGCTGTTGTTCAGACTCCTATTATAATAGGTACAATTACAGAACAGTTCTCAAAAGAGCGTGCTATGGAACACCTTTCAAATGGTAAAGTTGTTATATTTGCCGGTGGTTTAGGTCACCCATTCTTCTCAACAGATACTATTACAGCTTTAAGAGGTGCAGAGCTTGATGCAGATGCCCTTTTCTTCGCTAAGAATATTGACGGTGTATACGATAGCGACCCTGCTGTTAACGAAAACGCAAAGAAAATAGAGGAGATAGCTTGTCACGATATTATTAAAAATAACCTTAAAGTAATAGATATGGCTGCTGCAAACCTCTGTTATGAGCAGAAAATACCAGTTGTTATTTTCGGGCTTAATGAAGAAAACAGTATTATGCGTGCTGTAAAAGGCGAAAAAATAGGTACTATTGTTACAGTTTAATTTATAAAAACTGTACTAAAAACATATTCAAAGTTTAGGAGGAATTATAATTATGGCAAACGAAACTGCTATTTACGAAGAAAAGATGGCAAAAACAATCGGAGCTCTTGAGGCTGAATTTAATACAATACGTGCAGGTAGAGCAAACCCACACGTTCTTGACCGTATAACAGTAGAATACTATGGTACACCAACACCTATAAATCAGGTTGGTAACATTACAGTACCAGAGGCTAGACTTATTCAGATACAGCCTTGGGATACATCAGTTTTAAAAGATATTGAAAAAGCTATAAACGCTTCTGACCTTGGAATTAACCCATCAAATGATGGTAAAGTTATTCGTCTTATGTTCCCAGAGCTTACAGAGGAAAGAAGAAAAGAGCTTACAAAAGACGTTAAAAAGAAAGCTGAATCTTCAAAAGTTGCTATAAGAAATATCAGAAGAGATGCTATTGACGCTTTCAAAAAAATGGAGAAAGCTAAAGAGATTACAGAAGATGAGTTAAAAGCTCTCGAAGATAAAGTACAGAAAATTACAGATAAATTTGTTGCTGAAATAGACGAAAAGACAGAATCTAAATGCAAAGATATTCTTTCTGTGTAAAATACAAATAACAAGCATTTTGCCCCTCTTTTTTGAGGGGTGTTTTTTTAATAACGGAGGTTAATATGTTTTATTTTAACGGAAAAGAGGAAATAACTTTAGATAGCGACAATATTCCTAAGCATATTGCCATAATAATGGACGGAAACGGTCGTTGGGCTAAAAAGCGTTTATTACCTAGAAAAGCTGGACATAAAGCTGGAGCTGATGCTTTAGAGGGTATTATTGATGCCTGCAAAAAGATAGGTGTAAAGCATCTTACGGTATACGCTTTTTCCACTGAGAACTGGAAAAGGTCACAGGAAGAAATAGATGGCATTATGGACCTTTTAAGAAGCTATGTTAAAAAATATACTGAAAGAGCCAAAAAAGATGATGTTAAAATGGACGCAATAGGCGATATTACTCGTCTTGATTTAGATATTCAGGAGAGTATAAAAAATCTTACTGAGGCTACAAAGGATAAAGATACCCTTAATTTACATATAGCTCTCAACTATGGTGGTCGTGACGAAATAAGAAGATGTGTAAAGAAGATATGTGAAGATGTGGAAAGTGGAAAAATATTATCTTCTGACATAGACGAAAGTATTATATCTAAAAACCTTGATACATCAGATATTCCAGACCCAGAGCTTGTTATAAGAACTAGTGGCGAGGAGAGAATAAGCAACTTCCTTCTTTGGCAGATTGCCTATTCTGAATTTTATTTTTCTGATAAATTATGGCCTGATTTTAAGGAGGAAGACCTTTTTGAAGCAGTCTATAAATATCAAAATAGAAATAGAAGATTTGGTGGAAGATAACAGGGGGGATTTTTATGTTATTGAGAATTATATCAAGCATTGTACTACTTCCTTTTATAATAGCTGTAGTTTCTTTAGGTGGCATATGGCTTAAATTAGTTATGCTTGGAGCCAGCTTAATAGGTATGCACGAGTTTTACAAGGCATTCTCAATAGAGAAAAAGGCTGTTGCTTTTATAGGATATATTTTTGCTGTAATATATATGGCGTTTATAAATACAATAATAAATGGAAGTAATTTGTTTAATGTTTTTACGTCGGTATTTCTTGTAATCCTACTAATATATATGGTTATATTTCATAATCACACAAATATAACCGAAATATTAGTTGCGTTTTTCGGCTATTTCTATGTATGCTTTTTACTTTCACATATATATTTAATAAGAGAGTACCCACAGGGCATATACTTTGTATGGCTTTCATTTATATGTGCTTGGGGCTGTGATACTGGTGCATACTTTACAGGTATCGCCATAGGAAAACATAAACTTATACCTACATTAAGCCCTAAAAAGACAATAGAAGGCTCTATCGGTGGTATACTTACAGCTACTTTATTAGCCTTTATATATGGAAGTTTCATAGATTCACGTTTTGCAATAAATGATATAAATACAATAGTAGTTTGCGTTGCAAGTGGAGTTGTAGGCTCTATACTTGCCCAGATTGGCGACCTTTCAGCATCTGCTATGAAAAGATACACAGGAATAAAGGATTTTGGCAAAATCATACCTGGTCACGGTGGAATATTAGACAGATTTGACAGTGTTCTTTTAACTGCTCCTGCTGTATACTATTTAATGTTATTACTTAGTAATATAAAATGATTTTGAGGTGAATTACTTTGGAAAACAATATTTCTATATTAGGCTCTACTGGTTCAATAGGAACTCAGGCATTAGATGTAGTTAGAGCTGTAAATAATGAAGATATAAAGGTATGGGGTATAACTGGCAATAATAATATAGACTTGCTTGAAAAGCAGGCACTGGAGTTTAAACCTAAAATAGTGGCTGTTATGGATGAGGAAAAATCTATTGAGCTTAAAAAACGTCTTAAAAGTGAGAATATAAAAGTTATGGGTGGTATGGAAGGTCTTATAGAAGTAGCCACAATGAATGAGGTTCAGACAGTTTTAACCTCTGTTGTGGGGAATATAGGTCTACAGCCAACTATCGAGGCTATAAAATCTAATAAAGATATAGCCCTTGCCAATAAGGAAACTCTTGTTTCTGCCGGTCAGCTTGTTATGAATTTAGCCAAAGAAAAAGGTATAAAGATTTTACCTGTAGATAGTGAACACTCTGCTATTTTCCAATGTATACAGGGCAAACAGGATAATGAAATATATAAAATTCTTTTGACAGCATCAGGTGGAAGATTTAGAGGGAAAACAGTAGATGAGCTTAAAAATGTAACAGTCGAGGAGGCATTACAGCACCCTAACTGGGTTATGGGCAAGAAAATAACAATAGATTCATCTACTCTTATGAATAAAGGTCTTGAGGTTATAGAGGCTGTTTGGCTTTTTGGTGTAGATGTAAGTCAAGTACAAGTAGTTGTTCACCCACAAAGTATAATTCATTCAGCTGTTGAGTTTGATGATGGCTCTATAATAGCACAGATGGGGGCACCTGATATGCGTTTACCTATACAGTACGCCCTTATGTACCCTATGCGTAAGAACTTAAATTTCAAAAGACTTGATTTAATAAAACAGGGAACACTTACATTTGAAGAGCCGGATATGAAAACTTTTAAATGCCTTGACTTAGCCTTTAGAGCGATAAAAGAGGGTGGCACTATGCCGGCTGTATTAAATGCTTCAAATGAGATAGCAGTTGAAAGATTTTTAAATAAAGAAATCTCATTCTTACAAATACCTGAATTTATAGAAAAAGCTATGAATGAACACAGTGTAATTCATAATTATAATTTAAATGATGTTCTTAGTGCCGACAAATGGGCGAGAGAATTCGTATATAATCAGAGTGTTTAATTCTTATAGAGGTGATTTATTTGACACAAATTTTATCAAGTATTGTACCTATAATTATAGCTATACTTGTATTTAGCATACTTGTTGTTGTTCACGAGTTTGGTCACTATATTGTGGCTAAAAAAAGTGGTATATTTGTAGAGGAATTTGCTGTTGGTATGGGACCTACTTTAATCTCTAAAAAGATAGGTGAAACAGTTTATTCTATTCGAGCATTCCCTCTCGGTGGTTTCTGCAAAATGCTTGGGGAAGATGAAAGTATTGATGATGATAGAGCTTTTAACAGTAAAAGTGTTTATAAAAGAATGGCAGTTATATTTGCCGGCCCATTTATGAACTTTGTCCTTGCTCTTATTATATGCATTGGTATTGTTGGTCGTTCTGGCTTTGCACTTCCTGTGGTTGCAGGTTTAGTTGAGGAGGCAAACGCTATAACTTCCGGTGTAGAAATTGGTGATGAAATAGTTAAACTTAACAATAAACACGTATCTGTATATGAAGATATAAGTATGTTTATGTTGGAAAATCAAGGAGAAACAGTTGATGTTACTGTAAAGCGAAATGGTGAAAAACTTACTATACCGGTAGAGCCTTACAAAACAGATGACGGCAGATGGATATTAGGTTTTAATCCGACTATAAAGACAGGTATTTTCGATAAAGATTATGATGGCTTTGATAAGGCTAATATTATTGAAACTTTAAAAACTGGCTTTGATACAATGGTATTCTATGTTCGCTCAACGGTAGACGGTTTTGTAAAACTTATTACGTTAAATGTTTCTATGGACGACGTAGCTGGGCCTATTGGTATAATAGAGGTTGTAGGTGAGTCCTATGAGGAGGGTATGAAACATAGCATTGGTACTGCCATAGCTAATATTTCATATATAGGTGCTTTGTTAAGTGCAAACTTAGGTGCGATAAACCTTTTCCCAATACCTGCCTTAGACGGTGGAAGACTTGTTTTCTTAATAATAGAGGCATTAAGAGGAAAGCCTTTAAATCCAGAAAAAGAGGGTATGATACACTTTATAGGTTTTGCACTACTTATGGCATTTATGGTTTTTATAGCTTATAATGATATTTCAAAAATATTCGGTGGCTGAAATCATAGTTTTGACAATATTAATAATGCAGTATTTTCAGTCTGAATTCTTTTGGAGTTCAGACTGTTTTTTACCAAAAAAATAGATTTTTACGTTTTGATAGGAGGTAATCTACCTATGGATTTTATAAATAGAAAAAATACAAGAGAAGTTAAGATAGGTAATGTTTCTATTGGTGGGCATAATCCTATTGCAATTCAGTCTATGTGTAATACAGATACAAGAGATGTGAAATCTACTGTAAATCAGATTTTAGCTCTTGAAAAAGCGGGCTGTGAAATTGTAAGAGTTGCAGTACCTGATATGGAAGCATCAGAAAGTATTAAGGAGATAAAAAATCAGATACACATACCTCTTGTGGCAGATATACATTTCGATTATAGACTTGCTTTAAAGTCTATGGAGGGTGGAATAGATAAAATAAGAATAAACCCAGGCAATATAGGTGACGAAAGCCGTATAAAACAGGTTGTAGATATGGCTAAGGAAAGAAAGATACCTATAAGAATTGGTGTTAATAGTGGTTCTTTAGAAAAACACTTAGTAGAAAAATACAATGGTGTTACACCGAAAGGCCTTGTTGAAAGTGCTTTAAACCACGTTAGAATACTTGAAAGATACAATTTTGAGGATATAGTTGTTTCTATAAAAGCATCAGATGTGCCATTTAGTATAGAAGCATACTCACTTCTTTCAAATGAAATACCTTACCCACTCCACGTTGGTATAACAGAGGCGGGCACAGTTTGGTCAGGTACAGTTAAGTCTGCTGTGGGAATAGGCTCAATACTTTCAAGGGGAATAGGTGATACTATAAGGGTTTCACTTACAGGTGACCCTGTTGAAGAAATATATGCAGGACAGGAGATTTTAAAAAGTCTTGGTCTTAGAAAGTTCGGTGTGGAATTTGTTTCTTGCCCGACTTGTGGTAGAACACAAATTGATTTAATATCAATAGCTAAAGAAGTTGAAGAAAAGTGTAAACATATAGATAAAAATATAAAAGTTGCCGTTATGGGCTGTGTAGTAAATGGTCCAGGGGAGGCTAAAGAGGCTGATATCGGTATAGCCGGTGGTAACGGTGTAGGTCTTATATTCAAAAAAGGTGAAATACTTAAAAAAGTTCCTGAGGAAAATCTTGTTTCTGAGCTTATGAAAGAAATTGAAAAACTTTAAGAATAAAGGTGATATTTTATGACTGCTAAAAAATTTAATACTGTTTTTGAAAAAGTATCTTTATCACCACAAATAAAGGAAGTTTTTGATGATGCCATTATAAATTCCGTACAGGTTCATAAACAGGAAAAAATTATGGAAATTAAAATGGTGATGACAGATATTGTTCACGATAAGTCAGTAGATGATTTAAAAAATGAGCTTATAGAAAATTTGCCTGCACTTAAAGATGTTATTACAGTTGTAACCTTTAATATAGAGGGTGAACATTCCCTTTCGGATATTGTAGAAAGAAATTGGGAGAATATTTTGCATATGGTTTCAGAGGAAAGCCCTGTGTGTAAAAGTATTATAAAAAATTCCCAGTGGGAAATAGAAGAAAATAAACTTTATATTAGGGTTAAGAATAATGCCTCATACTATATGTTTAAAAAAGGTATGGACAGAAAAATTGAAGATAAACTTAAAGAGCAGAACGGAATTGATATAAAGGTTTACTTTAAAAACGAAAAAATTACTGATGAAGACAGAGAGCATTTTTATAAAGAAATTGAAGAGAGGGAACACAGTATTATAACCTCTGTAATGGAAAATCAGGTTAAGACTGAAGTTAAAAAGACTGATGAAAAGACAGAAGTTGTGGCTCAGAAAATTAAAAATGGAATTCTTATCGGAAAAGAGATTACAGGCAATACAGTAAAAATAATAAATACAAAGGTAGAGGGCGAACGATTTATAATAGAGGGCTATGTATTTAATGTAGATAAGAGAGAGATTAAAGGCGATAAGTACATAGTATCCTTTGATATTACAGATTTTTCGGACTCTACAACTGTAAAATTCTTTGTATCAAAAAATCTTTTTGATAATGAATTGAATAAGTATGTTAAGAATGACGGATACTTAAAAGTTCGTGGTGAAGTTCAGTTTGATAAGTACGCAAAAGAGATTAATATAATGGCTAAGGATATAGCTATTGCTGAAAGACCACCGGAAAGAATAGATAACGCACCTGAAAAAAGAGTAGAGCTTCATCTTCATACACAGATGAGCAGTATGGACGGGGTTACTCCGGTTAAAAAATATATAGAAAGAGCCAGTAAGTGGGGTCATAAAGCCATAGCAATTACAGACCACGGTGTGGTACAGGCTTTCCCAGACGCTATGGACGCAGGCAAAAAATTTGGAGTAAAGGTTATTTACGGTGTTGAAGCATACATAGTTGACGACCTTGGAAATGTTGTTGTATGCCCTAAAGGTCAAAGCCTTGATGATACATTTGTTGTTTTCGACATTGAAACAACAGGTCTTTCAAGGGAAAGAGATAAGATAACAGAGATAGGTGCTGTTAAAATCAAAAATGGAGAGATTATAGATAAATTCAGTACCTTTGTAAATCCTTTAATGCCTATTAGTGCAGAGATAACAAAGCTTACAGGCATAACTGATGATATGGTTAAAGATTCTCCGGATATTTCGGTTATACTTCCACAGTTTATGGAATTTTGTGGCGACAGTATACTTGTAGCTCATAATGCTAGTTTTGACGTAGGATTTATACGACATAATGCTAAAATTTTAGATATGGGTTCTGTTGATAATACTACTATTGATACTGTAGAGCTTTCAAGAACTCTTTTACCTGACCTTAAAAAGCATAAACTTAATATAGTTGCTGAGGCTATGGGTGTAACTTTAGAGGGTCACCATAGAGCTGTAAATGATGCACAGGCTACTGCTGAAATATTTATAAAATTTATAGATATGTTAAAGGAAAAGGGTATTACAAATATTGATGATATAAATGTATTTTCAAGCCGTACAGTAAATTATAAAAAACTTAAGGCTAATCACGCAGTAATACTCGTAAAGAATTATAAAGGTCTTAGAAATTTATACGAGCTTATATCATTGGCGCATATAGACTACTTTTTTAAACGCCCAAGAATACCAAAAAGTAAGTTTATGCAGATGAGAGAGGGGCTTATAATAGGTAGTGCTTGCGAGGCTGGGGAGCTTTATAGGGCATTACTTGATAATAAGCCTGATGAGTACATAAATGAATTAGTTAACTTTTATGATTATCTTGAGATACAGCCTCTTGAAAACAATAAATTTATGATAAATTCAAGTAGAATTGATGCTGTAAATTCTTTTGATGATATTATAAAGTTTAATAAAAAGATAGTAGAGCTTGGGGAGAAGAATAATAAGCTGGTTGTGGGTACTTGTGATGTTCACTTCCTAGAGCCTAGAGATGCTTCTTTTAGAAAAATAATTATGGCTGCCGAAGGCTTTTCTGATGCAGATAATCAGCCACCTCTTTATTATAGAACTACTGAGGAAATGCTAAAAGAGTTTGAGTATTTAGGGGAGGAAAAGGCTAAGGAGATAGTAATAACTAATACTAATATTATAGCTGATATGATTGAGGACATAAAACCAGTACCTGACGAAACATTTCCACCTAAAATTGAGGGGGCAGAGGAGCAGTTAAGACAGATAACAAATGATAAAGCTGTTTCTATATATGGCTACCCACTTCCTCCGGTTGTTCAGGAAAGATTGGATAAGGAGCTTAACTCAATTATATCTAACGGTTATTCGGTACTTTACATAATTGCACAGAAATTAGTGTGGAAATCTGTTGAAGACGGCTATCTTGTAGGCTCAAGAGGTTCTGTTGGTTCTTCTTTCGTGGCAACAATGGCTGGAATAACAGAGGTTAATCCGTTACAGCCTCACTATGTATGCCCTAATTGTAAATATTCTGACTTTGACTCAGATATTGTAAAGGCAACAGCTATGGAGGAAGGTTCGGGCTGTGATATGCCTGATAAAGAGTGTCCAAACTGTGGTACTATGCTTTCTAAAGAGGGTCACGATATACCTTTCGAAACATTCTTAGGCTTTAATGGTGATAAAGAGCCTGATATCGACCTTAACTTTTCCGGTGAGTATCAACAGCAGGCTCACGCTTACACAGAGGAGCTTTTCGGAAAAGGTCACGTTTTTAAGGCTGGAACAATAGGTACACTTGCCGATAAAACGGCCTATGGCTTTGTAAAGAAATATCTAGACGAAAGAAATATAACTGCTCATAATGCAGAGATAAATAGGCTTATTGCCGGTTGCACAGGTATTAAGAGAACAACAGGTCAGCACCCAGGGGGTCTTATGGTAGTACCTAACGACCATAATATATATGAGTTCTGTCCAGTACAGCGACCAGCAAATGATACAACTTCCAATGTAACAACAACTCACTTTGACTATCACTCTATAAGTGGTCGACTTTTAAAACTTGACTTACTCGGACACGACGACCCTACGGTTATTCGTATGCTTTATGACCTTACAGGGGTAAATCCACAGTCTGTATCCTTAGATGATAAAGATACAATGTCGCTTTTTGAGTCCCCTGAAATACTGGGAGTTACAGCAGAAGATATAAACTGTGAAACGGGTACACTGGGTATACCGGAGTTTGGTACTAAGTTCGTTAGACAAATGCTTGTAGACACTAAACCGAAAACTTTTGCCGACCTTTTAAGAATATCAGGACTTTCACACGGTACTGATGTTTGGATAAATAATGCTCAAGACCTTATATCTAAAGGCATTATAACCCTTAAAGAAACTATATCTACTCGTGACAGTATTATGATATATCTTATAAATAAAGGTGTAGATAAAAAGAAATCTTTTAAAATTATGGAGAAAGTAAGAAAGGGTAAAGGTCTTTCTGATGAAGATATAGAGGATATGAAAGCCTCAAATGTGCCTGACTGGTATATAGAGTCTTGTCAGAAAATAAAGTATATGTTCCCTAAGGCTCACGCTGCCGCCTATGTTATGATGGCATTTAGAATTGCATATTTTAAGGTTAATTATCCTATGGCTTATTATGCCGCTTATTTTACTGTAAGAGCTTGTGACGACTTTGACTATGCTACAATGTGTAACGGTATAGATGTGGCTCGTGACGCTATAAGAGAGATAGGCGAAAAAGGGAAGTTGGCAACTGCTAAGGATAAAACAAAACTTACAGTTCTTGAAATAGTTGTTGAGTTCTATTCAAGAGGATTTAAGTTCTTGCCAATAGACCTTTATAAGTCTGATGCAACTAAATTTATAGTTACTGATGAGGGGCTTATACCACCTTTTAGTTCATTACAGGGCTTAGGTCTTACTGCTGCTCAAAGTATTGTGGAGGGTAGAAAAAATGTTGAGGAGTTCCACACAATAGAGGAGTTTAGAGAAAATACATCTGTTGGTAAAACTCTTATAGAGCTTTTAAAAGAATATGGAGTGTTAAAAGGAATACCGGAAACAAACCAGTTGACACTTTTCTAAATAGAAATATAGCAGGAATTTTACCTGCTATATTTTTTTAATTGTCTAAAAAGATTTAATTTTTTTCTTGTATCCATATCTTTTGAAAATATTATTCGGTATATTAAAAGCGCTAAGTTTTTAAGGGTTAATATATGGTATGAAAATAGGTGCTTTTTATAAATATTGTTATCTATAAGATAGCTTTTCATATCATAAAGACCACCTAATATATCATAAAAATTCTTTTCTTTGAAATGGTAGGTTATACTGCTTTTTCGCTGAACATAGCAATATAGTTTTTTATTTATAATAGATATTTTTTTCGATTTATGAAAAAGTTTATACATTACATACATATCTTCATAAGTTTTGCCCTCAGGGAAATATATATCATTTTCTGTAAATAATTCTTTTTTGTATAGCTTATTCCAAGCGAAATTATTTATAAAAATATCATTTATAAGCATATCAAGGGCTTTGTCAGATGATATGGTCTTATATTTTAATTTTCTGTTTTTAATATTAGGTTTTTTATTTTCGTCAATTCTTTTAAATCCACACACCACAATATCGGATTTTTCATTAATTATCGTGTTATACATATCTTCTATAAATTTTTTGGAAAAATAGTCGTCACTGTCGGCAAAGGCTATATAATTACCACTTGATTCTTTTATGCCTACATTTCTTGCACTGCTAAGCCCTTTATTTTCCTGTGATATAAGTTTTATATTATCATATTTTTTAATATATCTATTTACTATTTCAATAGAATTATCCGTTGAGCCATCATTTACAATTATAATCTCCATATCCTTAAAAGTCTGATTTACGGCGGATTTAAGACACTTATCTATATATTTTTCAACATTATAAACCGGTATAATAAGACTTACTTCTACATTATTTTTCAAAAAATCACCTCCTTAATATTTACATTTTAAATTTTAAAAAGTCTGTATCTATTATAATAATTAAATTATTAGATTTATATTTATTTTAAATCAATTATTTATTTTATACAAAAAATTATGCTAAATGTAATAACAATAACTGTTTTGTCAGAATTTAGGTGTATTTTAACTGTATTTTACTGTAAAAAAACTATTGAAGTTTGTCTAAGAATTTTGTAACATATAAGTGTAAATGAAATAAATACTCTTAGTAAGTCGATTTTTTATCTTTAATCGGCTTTACTGTAATTCTTGGGAGGGCAGTATGGAAAAATTAGATATGCTTTATGAAGGAAAGGCAAAAAAAGTTTACAAAACTGATAATGAGGACCAGTATATCGTTGATTACAAAGATGATGCCACAGCTTTTAATGGCGAGAAGAAAGGCACTATATCCGGTAAAGGTGTAATCAATAACAAAATGACTAATCTTATATTCAAATACTTGAATGAAAACGGTATAAACACACATCTTATAAAAGAGCTTAGCGACAGAGAAACGCTCGTAAAAAAAGTAGAAATAGTTCCCCTTGAAGTGATTGTAAGAAATATTGCAGCAGGCAGTTTTTCTGCAAAATATGGTGTGCCAGAAGGTACAGAATTAAAAAATCCTATCGTAGAATTCTCTTATAAAAATGATTCACTTAATGACCCTATGATTAATAATTCTCAGATTCAGGCTATAGGTATAGCTACTGCTGAGGAATTAGAAGAAATCACCGAAAGTGTAAAAAAAGTTAATGAACTCTTACAGAAATTTTTCCTTGAATGTAACATAATACTTGTAGATTTTAAAGTTGAATATGGCCGTTCTAAAGAGGGTATAATCCTTGCTGATGAAATATCACCGGATACTTGTAGACTTTGGGACGCCGAAACTCGTGAAAAACTTGATAAAGACCGTTTCCGTAGAGACCTTGGTGGTGTTGAGGAGGCTTATGAAGAAGTTTGGAGAAGAATTACTTCAAGATAATGACTATTTATTTTAAATAGGAGGAAAAGCAAAAATGCTTAAAGATAATTTATTAGAGGATATTTACGTTGAAGAAAAACTTAAAGAGGAATGTGGAGTTTTCGGTGTTTATAACAATGATGATAATGATACCGGAAGAATAGTTTATTACGGGCTTTTTGCACTTCAGCACAGAGGACAGGAAAGTTGTGGTATTGCTGTAACTGATGATACTGTTGTTAAGCAGTATAAAGATATGGGGCTTGTGCCTGAAGTTTTTACAGAAGATATTGTTGAAAAACTTACAGGAAAAATCGGAGTAGGTCACGTTAGATATTCAACAGCAGGGGGAAGTCTTAGAGCTAACGCACAGCCACTTGTTTCAAGATACATAAAAGGAACTCTCGCCCTTGCCCATAACGGAAACCTTGTAAATGCCCACGAACTCCGTTACGAGCTCCAAAAAGAGGGTATGATTTTCCAAACCACAATAGATTCTGAAGTTATTGCTTGCGAACTTGCGAAAGAAAGGGTAAAATGTTCATCTGTGGAAGATGCAATAGAGAGAGTTATGTATAAAATAAAAGGTTCTTATTCTCTCGTTATTATGAGCCCTAGAAAACTTATTGGTTGTCGTGACCCATTAGGATTACGCCCACTTTCAATAGGTAAACTTAATAATTCATACATTCTTTCATCAGAAACTTGTGCCTTTGACGGACTTGGTGCAGAGTTTATAAGAGATGTTGAGCCAGGGGAAATTGTTGTTATAAATGATGACGGTATTCGCTCAATAAAAACTCATTGTGGTAAAGAAAAATCAAGAATGTGTATATTTGAATATATATATTTTGCAAGACCGGATAGCTACATTGAGGGTGTAAATGTGTATGAGGCAAGAAAAGAGGCAGGTCGTCAGCTTGCACAACAGCACCCAGTAGAGGGTGACGTAGTTATAGGTGTTCCTGATTCGGGTATACCGGCAGCCTTAGGCTATGCAGAGGA
The DNA here is from genome assembly GCA_017694425.1 of Candidatus Fimicola merdigallinarum. GTDB lineage: Bacteria > Bacillota > Clostridia > Lachnospirales > Anaerotignaceae > Fimicola > Fimicola merdigallinarum. The sequence goes on along the minus strand of JADIMX010000010.1, from coordinate 9,448 downwards.
GTCAGGCATACCATATGATGTAGGTCTTGTTAAAAATAGATATATTGGTCGTACATTTATAAGTCCTACACAGGGACAGAGAGAAACTGCAGTAAAAATAAAGCTTAATGCTTTAAGACATACTGTCGAAGGTAAAAGAGTAATTATGATAGATGACTCTATAGTTAGAGGTACAACGGTAAAACGTCTTGTAGATACACTTAGGGTTGCAGGAGCTAAGGAGGTTCATATGCGTGTAAGTGCACCTAAATTCCTTTGGCCTTGCTACTACGGTACAGACGTTCCAACAAAAGAGAAACTTATTGCTTGTCAATATGAAACTGTTGAAGAAATAGCAAAAGTTATAGGTGTTGATAGCTTAGGATACTTAGGCCTTGAAAATCTTCACGATATAGCTAAAGGAGCTAAGTGTGGCTTCTGTGATGCTTGCTTTACAGGAAATTATCCAACGGAAATACCAACAGTTTCAGAGGAGGTAGAAAAAGATGAAACAGAAATACGAAAATCCGCTAAATTCACGATATGCTAGTAAGGAGATGTCTTATCTCTTCTCACCAGATTATAAATTTAAAACTTGGAGAAAACTTTGGATTGCCCTTGCTGAAGTTGAAAAAGAGTTAGGGCTTAATATTACAGATGAGCAGATTGAAGAGATGAAAGCTCATAAAGACGATATAAATTATGATGTGGCAGAGGCTAGAGAAAAAGAAGTTCGCCACGACGTTATGAGCCACGTTTACGCTTTCGGAAAACAAGCACCAAAGGCAGAGGCTATTATACACCTTGGGGCTACAAGCTGTTATGTAGGCGATAATACAGATATCATTATTATGACAGAGGCTATGAAACTTATAAAGAAACAGCTTATAAATGTTATAAATGAGCTTTCAAAGTTTGCCTTAAAATATAAAGATATGCCAACATTAGGTTTTACACATTTCCAGCCTGCACAGACTACAACAGTTGGTAAAAGAGCGTCTTTATGGTTGCAGGACCTTATGATGGACCTTGAAGACCTTGAATATCAGATTTCAAAAGCTAAACTTTTAGGCTCTAAAGGTACAACAGGTACACAGGCTAGTTTCTTAGAGCTTTTTGACGGTGATGAAGAAAAAGTTAAAAAGCTTGATGGTATGATAGCTGAAAAAATGGGATATGAGGATTATTTCAAAGTTTCAGGTCAGACATACCCAAGAAAACTTGATTATCAGGTGTTAAGTGTGCTTTCAAGTATAGCTCAGAGTGCTTATAAATTCAGTAACGATATAAGACTTTTACAGCACTTAAAAGAAATAGAAGAGCCTTTTGAAAAATCACAGATAGGTTCTTCAGCTATGGCATATAAGAGAAATCCTATGCGTTCAGAAAGAATTGGCTCTCTTGCAAGATATGTAATATCTGATACTATGAACCCAGCTATAACAGCATCTACACAGTGGTTCGAGAGAACACTTGACGATTCTGCAAATAAGAGAATAAGTGTGCCTGAGGCATTCCTTTCAGTTGATGCTATACTTATACTTTATAGAAATGTTGTAGATGGACTTGTTGTGTATCCTAAAGTTATTGAGCAGAGATTAAATAGCGAGCTTCCTTTTATGGCTACTGAAAATATTATGATGGACGCCGTAAAGAAAGGTGGAAATAGACAGGAGCTTCACGAGAGAATACGAGTTCATTCAATGGAGGCTGGAAAAATGGTTAAAATGGAGGGTAAACCAAATGACCTTCTCCAGAGAATAGCCAATGACGAAACTTTCGGTCTTACAATGGAGGAGCTTAATAGTATTATGGTTCCAAGTAACTTCGTTGGTATTGCTCCACAGCAGACAGAGGATTATGTTAAAAATCACGTTATGCCTGTAATAGAGGCTAATAAAGACCTTATTGAAACTGAAGGACAGGAAGTAAGAGTGTAAAAATATACTAGGCTAAGATTAATTAATCTTGGCCTTTTTATTTTTTTATTATATTTACTTTTAATTCTGATAATAATATAATTAAAATATAAACTTAAAAAGGGGTTGTTAATATGTGTGAATTTTATGTTATAGTTGATAATATTATGGAACGCTTTAGAACACTTAATGCAGTAGATATAAATATATTTAAGGCTTGTTATATTACACTTGGGCTTATAATAGGAGCTTATACAAGCTGTAAATTGAAAAGATTTACACCACATCTTTTACTTTTATTTATTGTAGCATATTTGTATATTGTTATAAAACTTGTTAAAGCTGATGTTGATGACCTTGACTGGGATTAATTAAGGGGGCTATTTTATAGCACTCTTTTTTGTTAAATTTAAAGATTTTACATTTTACAATTCATTAACAAACATAATATATGCCCTTAACAAAAACCTGTTATTATTTCTTTGTAAACAACAAAACTTAAATTAGTTTTAGGAGGAATTTTAATTATGAAGAAAATAGTAGCAGGTTTATGTATATTAGCAATGGCATTTACTGTAACAGCTTGTGGTTCTGGTGATACAAGCGAAGCAGGAGGTAAAAGCACAGTTTCTGTAGTAGGTTCTACAACTGTACAGCCAGTTGTTCAGAGTATAGCAGATGAGTTTGCATCAGTTGAGCCGGATATAAGCATTGAGGTACAGGGTGTAGGTTCATCAGCAGGTATTAAAGCTGCTATTGATGGAACAGCTAATATCGGTGCATCATCAAGAGAGCTTAAGGACTCAGAAAAAGAGGCTGGAGTTACAGAGCATATACTTGCATATGATGGTATAGCAGTTGTTGTAAATAAAAATAATCCTGTAAAAGAGCTTGATTCAGAAACAGTTAAAAAGATTTTCTCAGGTGAGATTACAAACTGGAAAGAAGTTGGCGGAAATGATGCAGATATAATCGTTATAAGTCGTGAGTCTGGTTCAGGTACAAGAGATGCTTTTGAGGAAATGACAGGTCTTTTAGAGGAAGTTGACGGTAAGAAAATGCCATTATTAAAGGAAGATGCTCTTATTTGTGAGGGTAATGGTTCTGTAAAGGCTAATATTGAATCAAAGGAAAATTCAATAGCATATCTTTCACTTGGATACGTTGATGATACAATGAATGCAATTACAATTGATGGTGTAGAACCAACAGTTGAAACTGTAAAATCAGGTGAATATAAAATTTCAAGACCACTTATACTTGTAACAAAAGGTGAAGTTTCAGAGGCTACACAGAAATATCTTGATTACTGCCTTGATGAGGGACAGGAAATAGTTTCAGAAAGTTATATATCAATAAAATAATTATTAGAGGCTTTTTAAGCCTCTTTTTTTATTTTTGAAAATGCTTATTTATATTATAGGATTTGATAATTTGGGATATTGGAATTTTATTACATATAGTTAAGTGATAGCAGGATAAAAATAAGGTTGTATATGAAATTAATACGAAAAATAATTAATTGATTTTGATTAGGAAAATAACATAAAAAAGGAGTGACCTTGACCCATTATATAAGTGACGTAATCGGTATGCCCCTATATCCTCGCTAACAACCGACCATCAATATGGTTTTGAACCATAAGCCTCCCTTTAAAGCAAAGCTCATCGTGTCACTCTTAAAAATATGGTGTATTATATGGGGATATATGTAACTGGATATATTGAAAGATTATTTGGATTTAATTAGGAAAATGAAAAAAGGAGTGACTTTGGTTTATTCTAAGGGTGATGTAAGTAATATCAATAAAAACTCTTTAATTACAGAGTTTTCGGGTTTTAAGAAAATATTAAACCCTGTATATTAACAAAAAAGCTAGTAAAATTATGGGTAGGATTTAACATAGGCTTAACATTTCTATATATTTATTTTAACAAACAAAAAATATGTGTTTAACAAAGAAGTTTTAAAATTTGTATTGTAGAAAAATGAAAAGGAGTGTTGACTGCTGTATGAGTAGTAATATATTGAGTAGTTCAATTAAAAACGAAGAAGACAATACAAATCAAAATATTAATAATAAAAAAAGTTTTAAACTATCAGATTTTTACGAATTATTAGCTAAAATATTATTTATGATATGTGCAGGAGTAGTTGTGCTCGGAGTAGTTGTAATAACAGTTTACATTTTTATTATGGGACTTCCTGCCATATTTGAAGTAGGAATTATTAACTTTGTTACGGGTACAAAGTGGATACCTAGTGCTGAAATTTTCGGTATACTTCCAATGATTGTAGGAAGCATATATGTAACAATAGGAGCTGTAATAATTGGTGTTCCGGTAGGTATTTTTACATCTGTATATATGAGCGAATATGCTCCAAAGTCGGTTTTAAGAATTTTAAACCCAGCTATTGAGCTTTTAGCCGGAATACCATCTGTTGTATACGGTTTCTTTGGGCTTGTTGTAATAGTACCTATAATAAACGATACTTTAGGTGGAAAAGGTGCAGGTAGCTCACTTATTTCAGCCTCAATAATACTTGGAATTATGATTTTACCTACAATAATAACAACGACAAAAACAGCACTTTTAGCTGTTCCTAAAAAGTATAAAGAGGGTGCTTATGCTCTTGGAGCTACAAAGGTACACACAATATTTTCTGTAATAATACCAGCAGGAAAATCTGGAGTTCTTTCCGGAGTAGTGTTAGGAATAGGTCGTGCCATAGGTGAAACAATGGCAGTTATACTTGTAGCAGGTAACTCTGTAATAATACCAACATCAGTTACAGACCCAGTAAGAACTATGACTGCAAACATAGCCATAGAAATGGGATATTCAACAGGACTTCATCAGGAGGCGCTTTTTGCCACAGGTGTAATACTTTTTATATTCATAATGAGTTTAAATGTTGTACTTCATTTTGTTCAGAGAAAAGAGGGGTAATTAAAAATGTTTAAATGGCTTATTTTAATTATAGTTTTAATAGCACTTATAAAGCCTGTAAAATATTTTTTAGATAATACTTTAAGTGTTGATACTTTAAATCTTATATCAAAGTTTAGAGATAATGCACTAAAGGTTTTAATAGGTTTATCTACTATATTTACTTGTGGTGTACTTATATGGATAATTTTTTACATAGTATCAAAGGGTATTGGTGGAATAGATATAGAATTTTTAACAACGGCACCTTTCAAAGATGAGGGTGGAGTTTTCCCAATGATAATAAGCACTATTTGGATTGTTATAATAGCACTTTTAATATCAACACCAATAGGAATAGGCTCTGCTATATACCTTAATGAATATGCCAAAGCGGGAAAATTAGTTAATATAGTACGATTTGCAATAGAAAGTCTTGCAGGTATACCGTCTATTATATACGGTCTTTTCGGACTTATATTCTTTGTTACAATGCTTAAGTTTAACTACTCCATACTTGCCGGAGCTTTGACAGTAAGCATAATGGTTTTACCTGTAATAATAAGAACAACAGAGGAATCTTTAAAAACTGTACCTCGTAGCTATAGAGAGGGAAGTTTAGCCCTTGGTGCATCAAAAATAAGAACTATTGTAAGAATTGTACTTCCTTCAGCCATACCTGGAATACTTTCGGGTGTAATACTTAGTGTAGGACGTATAGTTGGCGAAACAGCTTGTATATATATGACAGCCGGAATGGTTCCTAAAATGCCTGAAACAATTATGAACTCAGGGCGTACACTTTCAGTACACTTATATCTTCTTGCAAAAGAGGGTATATCATTTGAAAAAGCCTATGCGACAGCAACAGTACTTATAGTTATAGTAGCAGTTATAAATTTATGTGCAAATTTAGTTGCAAAATTTTTAAATAGAAATGCAGAAGTTAAATAAGTTAGGAGAATTAAAATGTCAGATAAAATTAAATTTTCTATAAAAAATACAAATCTTCATTATGGCAATTTTCACGCTCTTAAAAATATAAATATGGAGATACCGGAAAAAAAGGTTACTGCATTTATAGGTCCTTCAGGCTGTGGTAAATCTACACTTTTAAAGACACTTAACAGAATGAATGACCTTGTTGAAGGTGTTAAAATTGAGGGCGAAATAAAACTTGATGGTAAAGATATATACAAGGATACAGATATTATAGATTTAAGAAAAAGAGTAGGTATGGTGTTTCAGCAACCAAACCCATTCCCTATGAGCATATACGATAATATAGCTTATGGCCCAAGAACTCACGGTATTAAAAAGAAATCTGAGCTTGATGATATTGTTGAGAAAAGTCTTAGAGATTCAGCTATATGGGACGATGTAAAAGATAGACTTAAAAAGAATGCCTTAGGTCTTTCTGGTGGACAGCAACAGCGAATTTGTATAGCAAGAGCTTTAGCTGTAAAGCCTGATGTTATTCTTATGGACGAACCTACAAGTGCCTTAGACCCTATATCAACTTTAAAAATAGAGGACCTTGTTGTAGAGCTTAAAAAAGACTATACAATAATTATGGTAACTCATAATATGCAACAGGCAAGCAGGGTTTCAGACTATACATCATTTTTCTTAATGGGAGAAGTAGTTGAGTTTAACGAAACTGATAAGATATTTAATACTCCACAGGATAAGAGAACAGAGGATTATATAACAGGTCGTTTCGGATAATATATAAAGGGGAATAGATATGAGAAATGAATTTCATAGCAAACTTAGTGAGCTTCATACTGAAATGATGAAGATGAATACAGCAATCGAGAAAAGTCTTGATATGCTTATTTCTGGTATGGAAACGAGAGATACAGAAATATTAAAAGAAATTGTAAGAAGAGATGATATTGTAGATGACCTTGAAAGAGAAATAGAAAGAGTTTGTATAAACCTTATTTCTAAAGAACAGCCAGTCGCAATAGACCTTAGAAATCTTGCATCTCTTTTAAAAATGATTACAGATTTAGAGAGAATATCTGACCATTGTACAGATATTGCTAAGTATCTTATAGAGATTATAGAATCTTCAGATAGATATATGTTCGATACATCAGATTTTAGAAATATGTCTATGATAGTAAAAGAAATGGTTTCAGCTACAACAGACTGTTATATAAAATCTGATTACAAAAATGCAAAAGTAATATCATTAAGTGATGATAAGATAGATGATTATTTTGATAGCATAGTTTCAGAAATACAGGAGGCTATGGAAAATGATAAAAATTGTATCTTCCAAGGTATAAGATTTTTATACATAGCTAAGTATTTTGAAAGAATTGCAGACCACACTACAAATATATGTGAATGGATAATTTACAGAGTTACCGGCGAAAGAAAACAGTATAATTAATACCTCAGTTTGGTAACATATTAAGACAGATGTTTCAAATACATCTGTTTTTTTAATTTTATTATTTAATTTTTACTAAAGTATGGTATAATAATTTCAAAATGCAAGATTGGAGATGAATTTTTTATGTACGCTATAATTGACGTAGGCTCTAATACAATAAGACTTAATGTATATAGTGTAACGAAAGATGACTTTAAAATCCTTTTCAATAAAAAGGTTATGGCTGGCCTTGCCGGATATGTGGAGGATAATCGCATTACACAGGAAGGTATAGATGTTGCTTGCAAAACTCTTTCAGACTTCAAGTATATAGTTGAAAACTTTGACATAGGAAATATGTTAGTATTTGCAACTGCTTCTTTAAGAAATGTGGATAACACAGATGAGGCACTAGCTCAGATATATAAAAGAACAGGCATAAATGTCGAGATAGTTTCCGGCGAGGAGGAGGCTATACTTGATTTCGAGGGAGCAACTCATAATCTTATTGATATGAATGACGGGCTTTTAGTAGACATTGGCGGTGGAAGTACAGAGCTTGTATCATACGTTGAAAAGAAAATATCTAATGCTATAAGCATACCTTTAGGTTCATTAAAACTTTACAAAAAATGTGTTGACCATATATTACCTACAAAATCTGAGTATGAAAAACTTGTAAAAACATCAGTTAAAGAGATTGAAAAAATTGATGAAATTGAAAAGAAGAAATATTCAATAATTTGTGGTGTAGGTGGTACAATACGTGCAGTTTTAAAACTTAATAACTGTTTGTTTAAAGCATCAGATAACAATAAAATAATAACAATCTCAAATCTGCAAAAAATTGTCGAGTCTTTCAAAAAAGAGGATTTCGATACTATTAATGCTGTGCTTAAAGTTTGCCCAGACAGAATACACACAATAATACCAGGGGCAACATTACTTTATAATATTTGTAAATATTATGAGTGTGATGTTATAATGGTAAGTAATTACGGTGTTAGAGAAGGTTATCTTTATAGCAGAGTAATTAATAAAATGTAAAAAATAAGTAACAAAAGGAAGTACGGAGGATTATATGCCAACAGAATCAATACAGACAGCCATTAACACAGGCTTAAAGGGGTTTACTATTGAAAAACTAGGCTCAGCCATTTTAGTTTTCATTGTATGCTATATTGTAGCAAAAATACTTATAAAGGTTATTTCAAAAGTTGTAAATAAATTACCTTTTGATAGAACACTTACAGGTTTTATAAATGCCACAATAAAGTTATTAATTTACTTTGTAATTGCCATAATGGTAAGTGACGCTTTAGGAATTGACCCTACATCACTTATTGCTATACTTAGTGTGGTTGGTCTTGCAGTTTCTCTTGCAGTTCAGGGTAGTTTATCAAATGTAGCTAACGGACTTGTAATACTTGTAGCTAAGCCATTTTCGGTTGGAGATTTCGTTGAAATTGACGGTGTAAGTGGTACAGTTCAGGAGATAAGCCTTAACTATACAAAAATTGTGACAGCGGATAATAAAGTTGTGTATATTCCAAATAGTGATATATCTGACGGTAAGATAGTGAACTATACAGCTGAATCAGTTAGACGAGTTGATATTACTGTAACTGCTGCTTATGAAACACCAGTTGAAAATGTAAGAAAAGCATTAAAAGAGGCTGTTTTGGATATTCCGGAATTTCATAAAGAGCCATCACCTATTGTATATACAGTTAACTACGGTGAAAGTAGCATAGCATATAGTGTAAGAGCTTGGACAGATACAGAAAATTACTGGAATTCATACTATGCTCTTATGGAGAATATAGCAGTTAAATTTGAGAAATATGACGTTGAAATGACATATAATCATATAAAAGTTCATATGGTAGATGACAAATAATTAAAAGCAGACCTTAAGGTCTGCTTTTTTATTAGGGAAAGGTGTTTTGTTAGAAGTTTAGAGCGAAGTGTTTTTTAAGTTTTTCCTTAGATATAAATATATTAATTATAGAAATATATTTAAAAATTATAATTTTGATTTTAGTAGATGTGAAATTTAAAATATTATTTTTAATACTAAATTGATTAATTGTTTTAGAATTAGGGTTTATTTTGGGAAAGGTAAATTTATAGTTGATTTAGGTAAAGGGTTATAAACTGGTTTGAAGATATTTTTTCAAGTTTAAATACACTAATCAGAAAAATATATTTAAAAATTATAATTTTGGTTTTA
>JADIMX010000091.1 GCA_017694425.1 Candidatus Fimicola merdigallinarum | reverse complement strand
AGATAATATTTTTTATTAATTTATAAAAAATAAAGCAACCAAATTTAATTGATTGCCCTATGTTTTTTAAGCATTGACTACTTTATAATTATTTTTATGTACTCCTGAAAATATTTTATACGCTATTTTTGTTAAAATAAAACCTATTAAGTACCCTATTAAATTTAATATAAGGTCGTCTATATCTATAACCCAGTTAGGAAATCTAGTTACAATATTTGTCAATAACTGTATAGGTTCTATTAAGATTATAAAAATTAATGGTATAATAAAATAACTTTTCTTCGAAAATACATCAGTTACATTGAAACTAACTAAAGGATACATCGGCACAGTAATTGCAATGCTACCAAAGATAGGAAAGTAATTTTTATCTTCTAAATATATTGATAGCGTGTGGAAAGGCTTTAAGGATAATGTTCTTGTGAAGTATTCGTATAGTGTAAAATCCCCGTTACCACTTAACATATATGGTCTAAACAAAAATTTATATATGGCAAGAGCATAGATAGAACAGAGTATTATTTTCAAAATATTTTTATAACTAACTTTGACTGATAATTTTGATATTAAATAGCCACATAATATTATGCATATACCTATTGCCATAATACCTAAAATCATAATTAATATTTCCATAGTAGTCCCCCCATAATATATTTTATATTAATAAAATAGTATAACTTACATTAAATTTCAATATATTACATTAAAAAAGACACCCTGCATTTGCAAAGTGTCTTAATATTTATATTAATGAGTATATGAGAGTTCCAACAACACCTGTTCCGAATATAATCTGTATTGCACTTAAATGATATTTTCTAAGTAAAAATAGTCCTACTGCAAAAAGACCAAGCTCTACATATCTTATATTTGCTAATAATGGTTCACCATCACCGAAAAGCCCTAACATAAGTATTGATATTCCGGCTGATGCTATTAATGCAACTACGGCTGGTCGCATAGCAGATAAAACTTTTTGTACTCCGTCAAGCTGGCGATATTTATAATAGAAAAATGCAAGTGCTAGACATATACAAAATGACGGTAATATACAACCTATTGTACATATTATAGCACCAGGAACACCTGCAAGTCTTGTACCTACGAATGTAGCTGAATTTATTGATATAGGTCCTGGGGTCATTTCAGCTATTGTAATTAAATCTGTAAACTCTTGCAGTGTTAAAAGATGAAGATTATCTACCACCTGATTTTGTATTAAAGGTATTGCAGCATATCCACCACCAACACTAAACATACCTACCTTAATAAAACTTAAAAAAAGTTGTAATAATACACTCATAACTCTGCCTCCTCTTTAACTGTTTTGCCTTTTACAAGAGGAATAACAGCATCTATTATTCCAACTACAAGACACACTAATATTACAAGCATAGCACTTACATCAAAGATAACTGTTGCGATAAATGATAAAACCATAAGTAATATATACAATGCTCTTTTTGTCTTAAATACATTTTTTGCAAGGTTTATAACCACATCTAATATTACAGCTGCAACACCAGCACGCATAACCTGTAAAGCTACTGAAATTACTTTGTTTTCTCTAAACTGGTTATAAAATACTGCGATTAATGATATTATTATCATTGGTGGAAGTGATGTTCCAAGTATGGCTACAAGTGTTCCGACTATTCCTGCCATTCTATAACCAAGTATTACAGATGCATTTATAGGGATAGGCCCAGGTGATGACTGTGCTATTGCTGTTATATCAAGCATTTCATCTTCTTCTAACCAGCCAAGCTCCTCTACAAATTTCTTTTTCATAAGTGATACAATTACAAATCCCCCACCGAATGTAAATGCACTTAGTGTAAATGTTGCTTTAAAAAGTTGCCACAAAATTTTAAGTTTATTATCCTCTTTCATAATGTCCCTCCGTATCGTATTTGTTGAAATAAGTATATCATTGCCAAACCATAATGTAAAATAATTATTCTTTATTTAACTATGATTTTATGTTATGATTATTTTGAGGTGATATAATGCAAGATTTAAGAATGGACACATTTATAGCTGTATGCGAACATATGAATTTTACACGAGCTTCTGAGGTATTAAACCTTACACAGCCAGCTGTTTCTAGGCAAATGAAAAGTCTTGAGGAATATTACGGTGTAGAGCTTTTCAGGTATGAGGGAAAAAAGATGTATTTAACACCGGCAGGAGCTAAACTTTTTAAAGTTGCACAGTCAATTAAAGCTGATGAAATAAGGCTTATGGAAGAATTAAAAAGTAGTGAAACTAGAGAGATATGTTTCGGCTCTACTCCTACACCGGCAGAGTTTATGATTCCGAAAAAGATATCAAAATATCTTTCTGAAAATGATTTTTCTAAGATAAGTATGGTTGTTGGAAATACAGAGGTTCTTCTTAATAAACTGGATAAGGGAGAAATTGATTTTGCTGTCGTTGAGGGCAATTTTTCTAAAAAGGATTATAGATACTTTAAGTTTTCTACTCAGAAATACTTTCCAGTCTGCTCTACAAATATTGACATTAAAAATTGCTCTATAGAAAATTTAATAAACGAAACACTTATAGTTCGAGAAGAAGGCTCAGGAAATAGAGAGATACTTAAGCAATGTTTAAAAAGGAAAAACATACGCATAGATGATTTTAAAAAAATATTGGAAGTAAACAATATAAGTGTTCAGAAGGCTCTTGTTAAAGAGGGTTTAGGAATTGCATTTCTTTTTGAAGCTGTTGTAACTGATGAGATTTCTAAGGGTATATTGAAAAGAATTGAACTTGACGGGTTTCCACTAGAACACGAGATAAACTTTGTATGTAGAAAAAATAGTATATTTAATGATGAAATAGAAAAAGCTAAGGTGTTCTTTGATATGGATTAAGTTTAAAATCTAGTAGTATATTTGCAATTAATCTATTAATTTAGGGTATTACATTTAATATTTATTAGATAAATGTGTTTTTTATAATATTTATAC
>JADIMX010000090.1 GCA_017694425.1 Candidatus Fimicola merdigallinarum | reverse complement strand
TGATAATACTATATTATGTTTTAAATTTATTTAATGTTAATTATGTTAAAAAGTTTACCTTTATAAAATTTTTTGTTTTATAGTATTGATTTTTAGTCGAATTATAGTATAATGATATAGGTTTAGTATATATAATAGAAATATTTAGTATTTCTAAAGGAGGAAATATGGATATAGGTCAAAAGATAAAAAAGCTAAGAGTTCAAAAAGGGCTTACTCTTGAGGAATTAGCCTCTAGAAGTGAGCTTACAAAAGGTTTTCTTTCACAGCTTGAACGTGACCTTACTTCCCCATCTATTTCTACTTTAAATGATATTTTGGAGGCACTTGGAAGTTCACTTTCAGAATTTTTTATGGAAGAAAAAGAGGAAAAGGTTGTTTTTCAAAAGAGTGATTTTTTTATTGATGAAAGAGATGATTATACTATAAATTGGATTGTGCCTAATACACAGAAAAATTCAATGGAGCCTATACTTATAGAAATTCCTATGGGTGGTAGTTCTTTTGAATTAGAACCTCACAGCGGTGAGGAGTTTGGTTATGTCCTTGAGGGCAATGTTACACTTGTGTGTGGTGATAAAAAATATACTGTAAAAAAAGGCGAAACCTTTTATATGAACGGAAAGAATTTTCACTATATTGAAAATACTAAAAAAACTGTTGCAAAGGTTTTGTGGGTGTCAACACCACCATTGTTTTAGGAGGTAAAAATGCGAAAACTTATTCAGTTTAAAAATATTGTAAAAGAATTTAACGGACAACTTGTCCTTAAAGGTATAAATCTTGATATTTATGAAAATGAATTTGTTACACTTCTTGGTCCGAGTGGTTGTGGAAAAACAACACTTTTAAGAATATTAGGTGGATTTTTAAATCCTACTGAGGGAAGTGTTCTTTTTGATAATGAGGAGATAAGCGATATTCCACCTTACAAAAGGGAGATAAATACTGTATTCCAGAAATACGCTCTTTTCCCTCACTTAAATGTTTATGACAATATCGCCTTTGGTCTTAAAATAAAAAAAGAGCCTAAGGATATTATAGAGAAAAAAGTAATGCGTATGCTTAAACTTGTAGGTCTTGAAGAATATAGTAAAAGAAGTGTTACTTTAATGTCCGGTGGTCAGCAACAGCGAGTTGCCATAGCTCGTGCCTTAGTAAATGAGCCTATGGTACTTCTTCTTGACGAGCCACTTGGAGCATTAGACCTTAAACTTCGTAAGGAAATGCAACACGAGCTTAAAAAGATACAGCAGGAAGTAGGTATTACATTTATATATGTAACTCACGACCAAGAGGAAGCACTTACAATGTCTGATAAAATCGTTGTAATGAATGCTGGTGAAATACAGCAGATAGGCTCTCCAACTGATATATATAATGAGCCGGTAAATGAGTTTGTTGCCACATTCATAGGCGAAAGTAACATTATTGACGGTGTTATGGTAAAAGATTACGAAGTTATGTTTGAAGATAAGAAGTTTGAGTGTGTTGACTTTGGTTTCGGTGAGAATGAAAAGATAGACGTTGTTATTCGCCCCGAGGACTTAGATATTGTAGAAAAGAGCAAAGGTAAACTTAAAGGAGTTGTAAAATCTGTTCTTTTCAAAGGTGTTCACTATGAAACTATAGTTGAAACAAAATCAGGTACAAGTATAACAGTAAAAATGATAGTGCGTGATAAAGAGCCGGTTTTCAATGAATCTGCCAACGAAAAGATGAGTGCCAACGATTTCTATCTTGATGTTGATGATGTTAAAGAGCTTACAGACGCTGATATTATAGCTAGAGCTGATGCTCAGGCTTGGAATCCGGAAACAGACGAGTGGAGCTCAATTACTAGCATAGAGTACGATATAAAAGCTGAAAACGGAAAATATCCTGTTATATTCAGAACATCTGCAGGAACTAGCGTAACTGTAAATATGATAGTTGAAGATGAAAACCGAGTTATAAACAAAGAGTATCAAGAGGAAATATACGCTGTTAACTTCTTCAAAAATGCTGACGAGATTAAAGAAAGTATTGCTCTTGAAACAGAGCTTAAAACTTGGGCAAATGCTTCTTGCTGGAGTATGGAAGACGGCAGTGCTGTTGAGATAAGTGACGTTGTTTATAGCTTTGACCCAGAAAATATAAAACCAGGTGTTTATGATGTTACATTTAAGACAGAGGGTAACGAGTATAAGGTGGATACAACTGATGAGTATAAGGTTGGTGACGAGGTAGGATTATGGTTTAATCCGGAAGATATTCATATTATGTCTAAAAAGGGGAGTTACTAATTATGAAACAGTTTAGAACTATGGCATACCCTTATATAGTGTGGATAATAGCTATGATTGTCGTTCCTATGCTTATGATAGTTATGTATGCCTTCACTACAAAGGGTAATGAGGTTACAACATTTAGATTTACATTTGAAAACTTTTTACAATTTTTTAGTGATAGTATATTTATAGATGTTTTAAAGCGTTCACTTTTTATAGCTATCGTAACAACGGTTATATGTATACTTCTAGGTTACCCTACTGCATATATACTGGCACAAATGGAAGGCAGAAAGAAAATGATACTTGTTCTTTTAATTACAATTCCTATGTGGATAAATATGCTTGTACGTACTTATGCTTGGGTAGGCATACTTCAAGATGAAGGTGTAATAAATTCTCTACTTTTTTCTTTGTTTGGAATAAAGATTAAAATGTTACACACAAGTTTTGCCGTAATACTTGGAATGGTCTATAATTTCATACCATTTATGATTTTGCAGATACACACATCACTTGCTAAAATGGATAAAAGCCTTATAGAGGCTGCAAGTGACTTAGGTGCTAATAGACTTCAGTGCTTTTTAAGAGTTACACTTCCACTTTCGCTTCCAGGGGTTATAAGTGGTATAACACTTGTATTTCTTCCGGCAGTATCAAGTTTCTTCATACCTAAACTTTTAGGAGGAGGACAGTATGTGCTTATCGGAAACGTAATCGAATCACAGTTTTTAACATCAGGTAGCTGGAATTTTGGTAGTGCAATATCCCTTATTATGGCAGTTATAATTATGATTTCTATGTATATAACAAAGAAAGTAGATAAAGGCGATACTGAAAGGGGGCGTTTTAATTGAATAAGAAAAGTGGTATTTTCTCAAAGATTTATATATTCATTATAATGGCGTTCTTTTATATACCTATAATATATACTATTATATTCTCCTTTAACTCTACAAGGTCATTAACTCATTTTAAAGGTTTTTCTTTGCATTGGTATGAGAAAATGTTTAATGACCATACTATGATGCAGGCAATTTTTTACACAATAATTATTGCTGTTATAGCTACGATAATATCAACTATTGTAGGTACAATAACTGCAATAGGTCTTTCAAAGTCAAATAAGATTGTAAAAGCATTAGTTGAACAGGTAAACTCATTACCTATTATGAACCCTGAAATAGTTACAGCTATAGGTCTTTTAATGCTCTTCAGTACACTTGCTATAAAAAAAGGTTTTTTAACAATGCTTTTGGCTCATATTATGTTTTGTATACCTTACGTTATACTTAGTATTATGCCAAAGCTACGTTCTCTTGACCCAAACCTTTCGGACGCAGCATTGGACTTAGGTGCTACACCTTGGCAGGCTATAACAAAGGTTATAGTTCCACAGATAATGCCAGGTATTGTTTCAGGTGCTTTAATAGCTTTTACAATGTCCTTTGATGACTTTGTAATTTCTTACTTCGTTACAGGCAACGGTGTAAATAATATTTCTATAATGGTTTATACAATGTCAAAACGTATAAATCCATCTATAAATGCAATTTCAACTATAATAATACTTATTATAACTGTGGTTTTGGTAATTATTAATGTTGTACCTATTATTAAGACTAGAAAACTTAAAAAGGAGTATGAATAATTATGAAAAAGTTAATTGCTTTATTTTTGGGAGTGACTATGGTTCTTTCAGGTTGTGGAATGGGTTCTGATAAATCTGCTGATGCCATTGAAAAGTATGGTTCAGATACATTAAAATTTTACAACTGGGGAGAGTATGTGGGAGAAGATGTTATAAACAACTTCCAGAGAGAGTATGGGGTCAAGGTAATATCTGAATATTTTGATTCAAACGAAATGATGTATACTAAAATTCAGGCAGGAGATGTTTATGATGTTTTAGTTCCATCTGATTATATGATACAAAGACTTATAGAGAATGACTATCTTATGGAGCTTGATAAGTCTTTAATACCTAATGAGGAATTTCTCTATGAGGGTGTGAAAAATCTTGACTTTGACCCAGAGGGTAAATATTCTGTACCTTATTTTTGGGGTAGTGTAGGTATTGTGTATAATAAAAATAATGTAGACATAAAAGACCTTGAGAAAGAGGGCTTTAATATACTTAAAAATACAAAGTATAAAGGCAATATATATATTTATGACTCAGAACGAGATGCCTTTATGGTGGCTTTAAAAGCTCTTGGATATTCTATGAATACTGATAACGAGGCTGAAATAGATGAGGCTTATAATTGGTTAGTAGAATTAAATAATACTATGGAGCCAGCATATGTTACTGATGAAGTAATAGATAGTATGGTTAATGGCACAAAGGATATGGCTATTGTATATAGTGGAGATGCTGCGTATATTCTTTCAGAAAATGAGGATATGGGATTCTTTATGCCAAGCACAGGTACAAATATATGGTGTGATGCTATGGTAATACCTAAAAATGCAGAAAACCCTAAACTTGCCCACGAGTTTATAAATTATATATTATCTTATGATGCCTCTTATGACAATTCATATACTGTAGGATATGCCTCAACTAACAAATTTGTCTTAGATGATATGAGTTGTGAAGGTGGGGAATATTATGAAAATGAGGCGTATATTCCAAGAACAGATAACCCTAATGATGAAGTATTTAAGGATAATATAGTTTTAAAAGAAAAACTTTCTAATCTTTGGATAAAGGTTAAAGCATCAAATTAGAAAATATTGAAACAAGTATATTAATTTATTTAATATACTTGTTTTTTGCTTTTAAGATATGTGTTATAATGGTAATATATTCTATTATATTTTAATGAGGTTATTTTGATGAAACTTTTTAAAAAAGGTAAGTTAAATACATTTATTTATATTATAGGTTCTTTGATTGTTATAACCATTACATTTATTATGTTTTATAGAAGTATAGTAAGTGCTGAGGTTGACAATGTTGAGAAACAGCTTAGAGAGGTTTCTGTTCAGAGTTCTGTTTCTGTAAAATCTAAACTTGAAAACTCTCTTAAATACGTCAGAGGCATTTCAGATGTTGTTTTCGACTATGATATTAATGACCCTAAGGTTAGGGAAATATTACATAGTTTTGTCCTTAGTAGTGATTTTGATAGTTTAAGTGTTGTTGATGAAAATGAAACGACTATATCTACAGATGATATTTCTTATGATGATTTAAAAGATATATACGAGTCTGGCGAAGAAGGAGTTTTTATGAGTAGCATAGACGGCGAGAGGGTTATGGTTTTTGCTATTGCTAACAATGAAAAGAAATCTTTCATATACGGTATATATACAACTGAGGAGTTAAATGAATTACTTTATATAACAAGTTTTTATGGTGAGGGCTATACACATATATTTAAGTCAAATGGTGATATTATTTTAAGGTCACCACACTCATCATCTGCCTATATAACTGAAAATATAGTCGAGATTTTTGAAAACTCTAATATGCGAGAAGGCTATACTATAGATAAAATTAAAAATGATATGAGCAAAGGTAAAGAGGGTTTTGTCCAGTACGACTATGAGGGTGACGACAATAGGTATGCTTATTATATGCCTGTTGATATAAATGACTTTTACATTATATCTGTTGTTCAGGCAAGTGCTATTGCTAGATATACATTACCACCTAGAAATAGTAGTATTCTTCTTTTTTCAGGTATAGTATCAGTTTTTCTTGTTGCAGAGGTTGTATCATACATAAGTAAAATGCGTGGCAATAGACGTATTATAATTACAAATAAGAAGATAGATATAAATAGAGAAAGATATAAACTTGCATCTGATATATCAGAGTCTGCTGTTTTTGAGTATATGATAGAAGATAGAACTCTTGTATTTAAAAATGACTGGTATAGAAAATATTTTAAATCAGGCATTATAAATGATGTTCCAAATTCATTAGGCATTTTATTTAGAACTTCAACTGAACATAGAAATGAGCTTATAGATTGCTTTAATAAAATTATAGACGGTAATATTAATGCTGAGGTTGAGGTATGTGTTAAAAGTATTGATGATACTGATGACTGGTTAAGAATACAGATGACTAATATATATGATGATAATGGAAGTCCTATAAAAGCCGTAGGTACTATAAATAATGTAACAGAGATAAAAGAGGCTGAAATAAAATATATCAAAGTAGGGCATTATAAAGATGTAATAATAAAGAACTCTATTTTTAGTTGCGAGGTTAATATAACTAAAGATACGGTTGAAAATATACGTTACGACAATAGATTTATGTATGATAGGTTATATACATACAATGATGTACTTAGATTAGCCTATGAAAAAAATATACATAAAGATGATTTAGATGAGTTTATGAATACATTTTCTATAGATAGCCTTATTAATCAGTACGAAAATGGAAAAAGAGAAGTAAGTATGCGATATAGAAGAATTTTAGGCGATAACTATATATGGTCTAAAGTAGTTGTATATCTTACAAAAAATTATGAAACTGGTGAGATAACTGGGCTTATGTTTGTTACAGATATAGATAAAATGGTTAAAGAGGAAATGAAACTTAAATATAGTGCCGAGATAGACGGTCTTACACAGATTTATAATAGGGCAGCCCTTGAAAGGAAGATAAAACATTGTGTAAATAACAATATTGAGGGAATATTATTTATAATTGACCTTGACGGTTTTAAGGGTATAAATGATACCTATGGTCATATGGCAGGGGACTATATATTAAAAACATTTGCAAAGAAGCTGTCGGAAGTTTTCAGAAATAGTGATATTGTAGGTAGACTTGGTGGTGACGAGTTCTGCGTATTTGTTAAAAATATTTCTGATGAAGATTTTGCACGAAAAAAAGGCGATAAGATACTTAAAGCCTTTGAAGGTAAATATATATTTGAGGGTAAGGAGATTAAGCCAGCTGGCACAGTAGGTATATCATTCTTCCCTAAAAATGGTATGACTTACGAGGAGATATTCTCAAAAGCTGATAAGGCCTTATACCACGCAAAGCATCTTGGAAAATATCAGTATTGTATATATGACGAAAATGAACATTAGTAAAAAAGCTGGAGATTATCTTCAGCTTTTTTGTTTTGTTGCCTAATAGTATAGGTAAAAATTCTTATATAAAAGTAAAAACCTCCTATATAGAATATAATTGGTCTGGCAACCAAAAATAAATTTATAGGAGGTTTTGTAATGAAAAACATAACTAGTTTATCACATTCTAAGTGTATATGCAAATATCATATAGTATTTGCACCCAAATATAGGAGATAAGAAATATATGGTAAAATAAAAAAGATATATGAAAAATATTAAGAATGTTGTATGAATGGAAAGGGGTTAAAATAATATAGGTATAAGATTATAAAGAACATATACAGATATTATTAAAAACACCGTTCTATTTAAGTGTGGGGATATTTAAAAGATAAAAGTATTTTAATTATATTTTATAGGAATACAAATTTAAAATATAAGTATAGGAATAGCCATTTTTGGTGCAGAGGATATTATGTAGATACAGTAGGTAGAAATCAAAGTGCAATAAAAGAAAATATTTAGACCCGTTTATGGGTAATTAGAATAAGTAGGCGAAAATAGCCATTTTTAGTGGAAAATTCAGTACCTATTATAGGTTGACAACAAGAAAAATAGAAAACCACCCGTTTAATGGGTGATTTTGTTTGAGAAAAATTAAATATATAATTAAGAGGTTAGGTATAAAGTTTTTTTAAATAACTTCTTTTTTGTATATATTAGGCTCTGATTTTTCAAAGATACCGGATATAACTTCATCAATATGTTTTGTAGGTATTATTTCTATTGGTACTTCGTTTAGGGTTGTGTCGTAATTGTCGTATGGTATAAATGATTTCTTAGCACCAGCCTTAAATCCGGCAGAAAGTTTTTCGTAAACTCCACCTACAGGCAATACATTTCCTTTTATAGATAATTCGCCGGTTAAAATAGTGTCGTGTGGTACTGGTATATTGTATATTGCAGAGTATAAGGCTACATATATAGCTATACCTGAAGATGGACCATCTACAAATGTTCCACCTGAGTAGTTTATATGAATATCGTATTTTTTTAAATCTATATTAGTCGAGTTTTCGAAGTATGTTAAAACATTTTCTATTGAACATAAGATATTACTTTTTCTTGATATTTTACCGTAACTTGTGTTGCAGTCCTCTTTTTCTGTTATACCTGTTGTTGTAAGTTTTCCTACTTTTCCTTTTGATGGTGTTGCAGAAACTTCTATATTAAGAACAAAGCCGGCTCCATTATTTCCTACTGCTAAACCATTTACTACACCTATATCATTAAAAGGCTTAAGTTTTCTGTTCATAATTTTAGGTATGTGAGATGTTTTTGCTATCCATTCAATATCGCTTTTATATACAGTTTTTCTATGCTCAAGCTCAGCCAAAGAAACAGCACTTTCAACCATATGAACAGCATCTCTACCGTTTGTGGCATACTCTCCAATTAATTTGTCAGTATTATTTTCAAATGCCATATCCGTATTTTTAAAAGCATCTCTAGCAATATTTTCTATATCTGAAGTTTCAAGAGGGTTAAAAAATATTTCTGTACATCTAGAACGTAAAGCAGGTGGAATATCTTCCGGCTTTCTTGTTGTTGCACCTATAAGTCTGAAATCTGCTGGCATACCATTTTTAAATATATCGTGGATATAGCTAGGAATTTTTTTGTTATCTTCGCTGTAATAGGAGCTTGAAAAGAAAACTTTTCTATCCTCTAAAACTTTTAAAAGTTTATTCATTTGAACAGAGTTAAGTTCGCCTATTTCGTCTATAAATAAAATGCCACCGTGAGCCTTTGTAACTGCTCCAGCTTTGGGCTGTGGTATTCCAGCATTTCCGTAAGCTCCTGCACCTTGGTATATAGGGTCGTGAACAGAGCCGATAAGAGGGTCGGCTATACTTCTTTCGTCAAATCTTAATGTAGTTGCATCTATTTCTACAAACTTAGAAAAATTTTTAAAAGGTGAGGAGTATATGTTTTTTGCCTCCTCCAGTATAAGCCTTGAGGCTGTAGTCTTTCCTATACCGGCAGGGCCGTATATAAGTATATGTTGTGGACTGGAGGAGCAAATGGCACTTCTCAATGCACGAATACCATTTGACTGCCCCTTTATATCGTTAAGATTTCTTGGTCTAGTTTTTTCTGATAAAGGTGGGGTTAGAGATATACTTCTTAATTTGTCTAAGTTTTTTTGTTTTTCTTTAAAGTCATTTGAGTAGTTTTCTTTGTTATTTACGATTTTTAAATTTTGAAAAAAATACATACCTGCAATAAATGTAAATATAAGCTGTGATGACAGTATTAAAATATAAAGTATTTCCAAAATAAAACACTCCTTTCTGTAAAGGAGTATTAACATTAAAAATATATTTATTCAAAAAATATAAATATGTCTAAAAAATGATTATAAAAATAACAATAGCTTTTATAGTAATATTAAGTTTGATTAGGTATTTAAAATACTTGAGTTTTATATTACTTAATCCATCAATTTCAGGCTCACTATACAGTGTTTAGATTTTTTAAAATATGTATTTAATTTTTAATTATATAACCATTTTTATATTGTATCAAAACCACTAATTAAACGGGTACTTTGCTAAATCCCTTATAGTTTTTTGTTGTAAAATTTTAATACGTCTGACAATTACATTACTATTTCTTTACTTACTATAACTATCCATAAATGGTTACCTATCACCGGTCTATTTGGCGACAAAAAATAAAAAGACTGGTTTTATTCCCAGTCTTTTAAAGTATATTTATTTTATAATCTGAAGTTCTTTAGTGTAACTGTTTAATACTTCGCAACCATCATCAGTTACAAGTATAAGGTCTTCTATTCTTACACCGAATTTATCAGGTAAATATATACCTGGTTCTATTGAGAATATCATACCAGTTTGAGCAATAAATTCTGATGTTTGGCTTACATCTGGTAGTTCGTGGCACTCAAGTCCTATGTTATGACCTGTTCTGTGGGTGAAATACTTTCCGTACCCCATATCTTCAATATACTTTCTAGCAGTTAAGTCTATTTCTTTTAAAGGTATACCGTTTCTAACTTTTTCTATTGCCTTTAAATTTGCATTTTTAACTATTTCATAAACTTTTTCCTGCTCTTTAGTAATACTTTTAAAGAATACAGTTCTTGTCATATCGCACCAGTATTTATTAATGGGCAGAAATATATCGAAAAGAACGCTGTCGCCACTAGAAATAGCTTTATCTCTAAGGCTAGGATGGGGATTAGAGCAGTTTTCACCGAAAGCTACAATTTGAGTTCCACCTCTTGACGCACCTTTTTTTATATAGCCCTCATTTATTATAGATGCAAGCTCTTTTTCTGTAATACCTGATTTTATAGCTTCTATTCCCAAAGCCATAACCTCGTCATTTATTTTAGATGACTTTCTCATTTTTTCAATTTCTAAACTATCTTTTATCATTCTAGCCATATCCACAGACATAGAGCCATTTACAGGGGAAATGTCTTTTCTTAAATCCATTAAATCTATTAGGAATTTAGATGGCATATTTTTATCTATACCAACTACACCTGATTTTAATTCTTTAGATAATTCTAATACTGGATTTTCTCCGTCTTTATGGTTTATAATCTCTATTTCATCGCTTGAAAGAGCGAATATCTCGTTGGCAAAAATCTTTATTTTTCCGTCTGTATTTATGTATAGGGCTATAAGTCTTTCGCCGGCTTCTGCCCATATATCCGTAAGGTAGTATATAGAGTGTTTTGAGTATACTATTATCTGTTTAAGATTTAGTTTCTCCATATTTTCAATTACACTTTTTATTCTACTTCTGTTCATCACTTTCACCTCGTCTTTTGTCGGCCTCCATTTTTGAAAATATACAGCCACAGTAATCTTGTCTATAAAGACCGTAGGAATTTGAAAGCTCTACAGAACGGCGATAACCATTTTTCTTTTTAAAATCAGAATAGAGGTATTTTATGCCTAATTCATCAGCAACTTTTCCACCTATCTCATTTAGTTTTTGAGAATTTTTATGAGGGCTTATAGTTAGTGTTGTTGTGAAATAGTCAAAGCCGTTTTCTAAGGCATATTTTCCTGTTTCCCTAAGGCGTAGCTCGTAACATTTAAAACATCTTTCCCCACCTTCGGGTATATTTTCAAGACCTTTTGAAAGGCTGTAAAAATTTTCTTTGTCATATACACCTTGACGAAACTCAATAGGATATTTTGTTTTAAGGTTAGAAACAAGATTTTTTTGTTCCTGTACACGATAATCATACTCTGTTTCAGGGTATATGTTAGGGTTATAGTAAAAAACAGTTATCTTGAAAAACTCTGATAAGTATTCAAGAACGTAGCTACTACAAGGGGCACAACAGCTATGAAGTATTAGTGTTGGCACTTTTTCCCCATCTTTAAAGCTATCTATAAGTTTTTCAAGCTCTTTTTGATAATTTATTTTTACATTCATTTTTATCACCGATTATTACTGTTTAGATTTTATAGGTTCTTCTATTATAAGACGAACTCTTTCCGGTAATGCAGTAAGCTCATCTTTAGTCATATTGGCTGTTTCTATAGGGTTATGAACATATACATCAACACTTGCCGGTTTTATTATATAGTTGTTGCCCTCCATTATTTTATATGAACCGTCTATTGTTACAGGCACTACTGTTACCTTTGACTTTGTGGCAAGTTTAAAGCTACCGGCTTTAAATTCACCCATTTTGTCGCTTTTACTTCTAGTACCCTCTGGGAATACAACCATTGAATAGCCTTTTTTAAGCAAGGATATACCGTCTATAATAGTTTTAGCCGCCTTTTTAATATCTTTTCTATCCATAAATACACAATGGATATTTCTCATCCAACGGCTTAAAAGTGGTATGTTTTCCATTTCATTTTTTGCAACAAATCCGGCATTTTTATTTATAAAAGCAAGGAATATAGCAATATCGAAATTACTCTGATGATTACTTACGAAAAGAACAGTTTTATCCTGTGGTATTTTTTCATTACCGTAAACTGTTATTTTAGCACCGCTGTCCTTAATTCTATTTAATGCCCATTTATTTGTTATTTTGTAACAGAACTCGTCAAAGGCCTCTTGCCCTTCATTTTTAAGTATTTTTTCAGCTTTCTTAAGTTCTGGTGTTTTAAGTATAAGCATTACAACAAATTTTGTGTACCATATAATACTGCGAAACATAAAAAAACCTCCTTTTTTAGTATTAATATTATCATTTTAGATTAGGTTTATCAACTATTGAATTATTAATATGTGG
The DNA here is from genome assembly GCA_017694425.1 of Candidatus Fimicola merdigallinarum. Lineage (GTDB taxonomy): Bacteria > Bacillota > Clostridia > Lachnospirales > Anaerotignaceae > Fimicola > Fimicola merdigallinarum. The sequence continues at coordinate 7,336 of JADIMX010000090.1, read as the reverse complement.
ATTTTATAAGGTTTTTATAGTATAATTAATATTTACTAGAATGTAGAGGAGTGATTTTGTGCCTATTAAAATATCAGACGGACTTCCAGCACAGAAAGTTTTGGAAAATGAACATATATTTGTTATGACTGAATATAGAGCGTTGCATCAGGATATACGACCTTTAAAGATAGTTATTTTAAATCTTATGCCAACAAAGATAGTAACTGAAACGCAAATCCTTAGATGCCTTTCAAACTCACCATTACAGGTTGAGGTTGAGCTTTTACAAACCAGTACATACACTTCAAAAAATACACCTAAAGAACATCTCATAGATTTTTATAAAACTTTTGATGAAATAAAAAATCAAAAATATGATGGTATGATTATAACAGGAGCTCCTGTTGAAAATATGGAATTTGAAGATGTAGAGTATTGGAAAGAAATATGTGAGATTTTTGAATGGTCAAAGACTAATGTTCATTCAACTTTCCATATATGTTGGGGAGCACAGGCAGGACTTTATTACCACTATGGTATACCTAAATATCAGCTTAATGAAAAGATGTTTGGAGTTTTCCAGCACAAAATTTTAAATAGAAAGTCTCGTCTTTTTAGAGGTTATGATGATGTGTTTTTTGCACCACACTCAAGACATACAGAGTTTAGAGCCAGTGATATAGAAAAAGTCCCTGAGCTTAGGATTATGTCAACATCTGATGAGGCTGGTGTTTACATTGTAGCTAACCAAAGTGGTAGTCAGATTTTCGTTTCTGGTCATTCCGAGTATGATTTAGATACACTTAAAACAGAGTATTTTAGGGATATAGATGCGGGTAAAAATATTGCTGTGCCTAAAAACTACTTTGAAGATGATGACCCTAAAAAAGAACCTATGCTTAAATGGAGGGCACACGGTCAGCTTTTATTTACAAACTGGTTAAATTATTTTGTTTATCAGACAACGCCTTTCGACATAAAGAAAGTCAATGAATAGAAATATTTAAAAATCTGTCCTGTTATACTTATAATGGTGGCAGATTTTTTATGTGTTAGTCTTATGCTGTAAAATGCTGTAAATTTAACAATTATAGAGTAATTTTATCTTGTTAGACTATAGTTTTTAATGTATAATGACTTTACGTTTGGAATTTGAAAGTTTATATATTATTTTAAGAGGTGAATTTATAATGGATAACTCGAAAAAGACACTACCTCTAATACCTTTAAGGGGAATTACAGTTTTTCCTAATATGGTTATAAGTTTTTCTGTAGGCAGACAGAAATCCCTTGATGCAGTAGAAAAGGCTACAAAGGGAGATGAAGTTGTGTTCTTAGTATCACAAAAGGACCCTTCTGTTGACTCTCCTAAGATTGATGATATATGTAGTGTGGGTACAATAGCAAAGGTTAAACAGATTTTAAAATTGCCAGGCAATATGACTCACATTATTGTTGAAGGTATAGAAAGAGGAAGTTTATTATCTATAGTAGAAGACAGCGACTGTGATATGGCAGAAGTAGAGGAGATACCACAGGACTTCCCAGAAGAACCAGATGTGGAAACTCTCGCTCTTATGAGAATGGCATCAGATTTTTTTGATGAGTATATAAAAATGGATAATAAGATGATGTCTGTAAATGAAAGTGTTGTAAATGTAATATCATCAACAAAACCAGGGCAGATGGCAGACATTATGGCATCTGGACTTAATATACCACAGCCGGAAAAACAGGATATACTTGAGATTTTAAACCCTGTTGACAGGCTTGAAAGTGTTTTTGAAATAATAAATTCCGAGCTTTCTATAATAAGATTAAAAAGAGAGCTTGAGGAAAAGGTTAAAAGAAATATAGATAAGGCACAGAAGGAGTATTATCTTAGAGAGGAGCTTAAAGCTATACAAGACGAACTTGGCGATAAAGACGGTATCGGCAAGGATATAGAAAGGTATAGAAAAGCACTTGCAGAAAAGAATATTCCTAAAGAGGCTAAAGAAGTTATAGAAAGAGAAATATCAAAATTTTCAAGATATGTTCAGTCATCACCTGACGCAAATGTTTCAAGAAATTATCTTGACTGGGTTACAGATATGCCTTGGGGTGCTAAGACAGAAGAAAAGCTTGATATTAAAAAGGCGCAGAAAGTCCTTGATAAGGACCATTATGGACTTGAAAAGATTAAAGAGAGAATACTTGAGTATTTAGCTGTTATAAAAAATACTAAAGACTTAAATACACCTATACTTTGCCTTTATGGGCCACCGGGAGTTGGTAAGACTTCTATTGCAAGGTCGATAGCAAAGGCTTTAAATAGGAAGTATGTCAGAATGTCTTTAGGTGGAGTTAAAGACGAAAGCGAGATTAGAGGTCATAGAAAAACATATATAGGTGCTATGCCAGGTAGAATTATAAAGGCTATAAAGCAGGCTGGAGTGGATAATCCACTTATACTTTTAGATGAGATTGATAAACTTAGCTATTCATATAATGGTGACCCGTCTTCAGCTCTTTTAGAAGTGCTTGACGGTGAACAGAATAGCACATTTAGGGACCACTATATGGAGGTTGACTACGACCTTTCAGATGTATTATTTATATGTACTGCAAACTCTCTTGAAACTATAGCACCGGCACTTAGAGATAGAATGGAGATTATAGAGCTTTCTGGATATACTTCAGAAGAAAAGAGAAATATATTTAAAAATCATATCTATCCTAAGGAGCTTAAAAAATACAGTCTTAAAAAGAGTAATATCAAAATAACAGATAGTGCTATTGATGATATTATAGACGGTTACACAAGGGAAGCCGGAGTAAGACAGCTTGAGAGAGTTATGGATAAGATTTGCAGAAAGACTGTAAAAAGTATAGTTTCTGGTGATAAAAAATCTATTTCTGTAAAATCTTCTAATATTGAAGAAATTTTAGGTAAAAAGAAAATAAAACAGGAAAAAATATTTGATGAGCCACAGGTTGGTATAGTTAGAGGTCTTGCTTGGACACAGTTCGGAGGTGACACACTTTCTATCGAGGTTAACACTATGAAAGGTAGTGGAAAATTCGAGCTTACAGGTAATATGGGTAATGTTATGAAAGAGTCTGCAAAGGCAGGTATAAGTTATATAAGGTCAGCATCTGATACGTTTAACATAGATGAAAACTTTTATAAGGAAAAAGATATACATATCCATATACCAGAGGGAGCTGTTCCTAAAGATGGACCTTCTGCCGGTATAACAATGGCAACTGCTATGATTTCTGCTCTTACAGGTGCTAAGGTTAGAAATGACGTTGCTATGACAGGTGAGATTACTATAAGAGGTAGAGTTTTACCTATTGGAGGTCTTAAGGAAAAGGCTATTGCCGGTAAAAAAGCAGGAGCAAAAACTATAATTATACCGTATGATAATAAGGTAGATTTAGAAGAAATATCTGATGAGATTAAATCAGGCTTAGAATTTATTCCTGTAAAGGATATGAACGAAGTTTTAAAAATAGCAATTGTAGAAGGAGAGAAAGTATGGAAGTAAATAACGCATCATTGGCAGCTGTCGGTGTAAAACTTGAGCAGTATCCAACAGACGGCAAACCGGAGATAGCTTTTGCCGGAAAGTCTAATGTTGGAAAGTCATCACTTATAAATGGTCTTTTAAATAGAAAGTCATTAGCTAGAACTAGCTCAAACCCTGGAAAGACAAGAACTATAAACTTTTATGATGTTGAAAATACACTTTACTTTGTTGACCTTCCAGGTTACGGCTATGCTAAAGCTCCAAAGACAGAGATACAGAAGTGGGGCAAAATGATAGAGGATTACCTTTATCAGAGAGAAACACTTAAAAGTATAGTATTGCTTATAGATATACGTCACGAACCAGGTAATAACGATAAAATGATGTATGATTGGCTTAAGCATTATAACTACGATATTATTATAATAGCTACAAAGGCTGATAAAATTAAGAGAAGTCAGCTTCAGAAACATATAGCTATGATAAGAAAAGGTCTTAATATGTCAGCTGAAGATAAGATAATACCATTTTCAAGTATGACAAAACAGGGCAAAGAGGAGATTTGGTCTGTTTTTGATGAGCTTGTAGGCTATACAAAAGAGTAATCTTATAATCTTTTCGGGGGTTTCCTCGAAAAGATTTTTTTAGTAAAGCTAAAATAATTGATTGATGAGGTAATTATGGATACAAATATTTCGAAAAAATTTAATTTTTTTGAGCTTATTATATTTGCGTTGCCGTCAATAATAATGATGATGTTTATGTCGTTGTACACTATTGTTGATGGATTTTTCGTTTCAAAATTTGTCGGTACAGATGCCCTTTCAGCTATAAATATAGCTTATCCAGTAGTAAACCTTGTAATAGGTATAGGCGTTATGTTCTCTGCTGGTGGTAGTGCCATTGTTTCCCTTAAAATGGGTGAGGGTAGGTATGAAGAGGCTAAGTCTGATTTCACACTTATAATTATAACAGGTATCATTATAAGTGTTGTTATATCTGTTTTATCGGTATTTAACAGCGAAAAATTAGTAATTATTTTAGGTGCTAGAGGTAACTTAGTAGGTCTTGCCTCAGACTATCTTAAAATATTAATGTTTTTTGCACCTGTAAGCTGTCTTCAGCTTTTATTCCAGTCATTTTTTGTTTCAGCTGGTAAACCTTCTTTAGGTCTTGTACTTACAATTTTCGGCGGAATATTTAATATGATATTTGATTATATTTTAATTGTGCCACTAGAAATGGGCATAAAAGGAGCGGGTTTTGCCACAGCTTTAAGTTATTTTATACCGGCTATAGGTGGACTTGTATTTTTCTTTTTTAATAAAAAGGGGTTGTGCTTTAAAAAGCCTAAATTTAGAGGTGATGTAATATTTAAAAGCACTACAAATGGTTCATCTGAAATGGTAACAAATCTATCTGGCAGTGTTACAACATTTCTTTTTAATATATATATGATGAAAATTGCCGGTGCTGACGGTGTTGCAGCTATAACAGGTGGGTTATATGTACAGTTTCTTATGACAGCTTTATTTTTAGGTTTTTCCATAGGTGTTGCACCTGTAATTTCGTATAACTATGGCGCGAAGGATTTTTCTTTCCTAAAATCTACAATAAAGAAATGTATTGTATTTACTATCGTTATGTCAGTTGTTATATTTTTAATAGGGTATTTATTTTCAGAACAAATATCTTTAATATTCTTTGAAAGAAATACTAACGTATATGATATATCTGTTTCTGGATTAAAGCTATTTTCCATAGCATTTATATTTGTTGGGTTTAATATATTTGCCTCAGCACTTTTTACAGCTTTGGGAAATGGAGTTGTATCAGCAACTATATCATTCCTTAGAACACTTTTATGTACATCTTTAGGCATAATTATTTTATCTACACTTTTCGGTATAAATGGAATTTGGTTATCTATGCCGGTAGCCGAAATTGTAACTATATGCTTTAGTGTATTCTTCTTAAGGCTTTTAAAAACAAAGTACCATATTTTTTAAATTGTGAAGTGTGTGGATAGACTAATTTTATTATAAATGATACAATTTCTTTATAAACTGGATTTTGGAGGAATTTTGATGACATCATTTTATATAGAAAATACAAAAAACTTTATGGCAGGCCTTTTAAAAAGTGATATGTTTGATAGTTTTGAGGTTAGAAGTTTTATAGCTACAACATTTACAACCTTTGAGATACATTGTGACTATAACAAGGATTTTTTTACTGATGTTATAGAGGAGGAAAGGGAAAAGAGAAAAATCTGCCTTTGGAAAGATATAAAGCATTATGCCTTTGATATTATAAAGGGCAATAAACTTCCTAAGAGTATAAAAGTTGTTTTTTCTGCCAACGACGAGCTTAGAAAGAGCGTATATGAAAATTCATCAGCTATGTTTATGAATGTTATATTTGATGATGGCGAATTAAAGGTTATAACAGGCTTTTCCACAAAAGAGTTTACCCTTGACAAAAGTGGTGAGTATGAGTGGGATAGTTACGTTGAGAACTTTTTGAAAAATAATAACATTATAATTAGAAAATAAAATATATAGGAGTAGGGTTTAGGCCTTGCTCCTTTTTATTATGAATATACTTTTTTTTTAGTCATATAAATTATTAGAGGTGATAATTATATGACTAAAAAAAATATGTTTTTTGTTTCTGATAAATATGATATATATTGCATTTATAAAGAAAATAATAGTCTAGTTTTTAAATCTAGCCATAAAAGTATAGTGGTTTCTAATAGTGTAGATATGGTTTTTAATTGTGTAGCTGATGAAAATGATATTATCTATATTCTTTTTAGGGACTTGAATGGAGAGGTTATACTTGCTAGATACAATAAAGATAATATTGATATTAGAAGTATGTTTAAAAGAATGATAAATACATATTTTTATTTTGATATAGTTAAAAATATACCTGTTATTTTGTATACTGTTTTTGATAATTTTAATAGATGTTATAAACTTATGTATATGTCTTTAGAAGATAGTAAATGGAGTGAAGAAAAATTTATAGATAATATAATTATAAATAGTAACTTAAGTTTTGGTGTTTCTAAAGTAAGTAATAATCATAAGATTTTGTACTATAAAAATTTGAGGGGTAGTATTGTTGGCAGGGAAATATTGCTATATCCCTATGAAATTGGAAGTGCTGTTGAGTACATAAAAAATGGCAACAATGTTTTAGATATATCTATTCTTGCAGATACAGATAAAATACATATTGCTTATATTTCATCATTTAGAGGTCGAGTAGGCGTGTATTATAAGTGTAAGGAGGAAGAAGTTTCTAAGGCTAGTACTGTATACGAAGGGCGATTTGTTTCTGATGTTATGCTTATGAAAAAGGGTAGTAATATATCTATTTTGTGGTCAACTAATAGAGGTATATTTGATTGTTTATGTGACGGAATTTTTAATAATATAAGAAATGTATACAGTGGCTCAAGAGGTATTGTTAAGTGTAGCTATACTTGTTCTGATGAAAGTGTATTTTCAAATGAGCTTTACGGAAATTTGTTTGATAGAGAGTGTATACCTACAATTTTTGATACTTTAAGTGTTACGGAGAGCAAAACTTGTGAAGATAGTAAAAATATAGATTATTTGATTATTGAAAACAACAAAAAAGATACAGAAATTTTAAATCTTAGAAGAGAGTTAAATTCTATAACTGAAAAGTACAGTAAATTAGTTGTGGAAAATAAAAATCAAGCTAAAATTATAGAGGGATGTGAAAGGGATATCGATATTTTAAAACGAGAGAATTATCAATTAAATAGTATAATAGAAGATATTAAGTACAAAGAGTAGTGA
>JADIMX010000089.1 GCA_017694425.1 Candidatus Fimicola merdigallinarum | reverse complement strand
GACTATATTATCTAATTTTAATATAATTTAAGTATTATATTTTATTATTCTTGGAATAATAAGTTAAAAAGGAGAGAGTTTTAATGGCTAAATTTATGTACTTACTTAGTGGAACAAGTGCTATTGTAGGTAGTGGTACAGGTACAGCTGAAGCTACTAACAATACAGCACAGGCAACAGGTGGACTTATGTCTAACCCTATAATGATGATAGTTGTATACTGTGTAGTTATCTTTGGGGCGTTATATTTCTTCTCTATTAGACCACAGAAAAAGAGAGAAGCAGAAGCAGAAGCTATGCGTTCTACAATTAAAGTAGGAGATTCAGTTTTATTAAACAATGGTATGTATGGTGTTATAGCTGATATAACAGCTGAGTGCTACATTGTTGAATTTGGTACAAACAAAGGTATCCGTATCCCTGTATTAAAACAGGAGGTTGCTCTTATTAGAACACCTAATCTTTCAAACAAAGAGCCAGAACCTGTTGTTGAAGAAAAACCTAAAAAATCATTCTTAGGCTTTGGCAAAAAAGAAGACTAATATTAAATGAAACAGCGATATTTTTATCGCTGTTTTTTATTTCCTATAAAATAATATAATTGAATTAATATAGTAAAAATGCTATAATTATGCTAGAGGTGATTATGTGAAAAGAATAGGATTAATTGGTGGTATCAGTTGGGAAAGTACAGTAACATATTATCAAGTAATTAATGAAACTATTAAAAATAAACTTGGTGGATTACATTCTGCTAAATGTATTTTAGATAGTGTTGATTTCTATGAAATTGAAAAATACCAGTCAAATGGAGAAAGCAGGGGCAGATTTTATTGTAATATGTACTAATACTATGCATAAAATTGTGCCTGAAATTACTAAAAAAATAAATATTCCGATTTTACATATTGCTGATATGACAGCTATTCAGTTGAAAAAGCATAATATTAAGAAGGTTGGATTATTAGGAACAAAATATACTATGAAAGAAGATTTTTATAAAAGTATTTTAGAGCAAAATGGTATAGAGGTTGTAATTCCTAATGACAATGGTATTGAAGTTGTTAACAGCGTAATTTATGATGAGTTATGTCTTGGAATTGTATCAGATAAATCAAGGGAGAAATATTTGAATATTATTTCCGAGTTATCAGAAAGAGGGGCAGAGGGCATTATTTTAGGTTGTACAGAAATAGGTCTTCTTGTAAATCAGAAAGATACGGAAATACCTCTTTTCGATACTACTTTGATACACGCAGAAATAGCTGCCATAAAATCTATTGAGTAGTGGTTAAATAAAAAATAGCGACTTGAATATAAACTCAAGTCGCCTTTTTATTTTAAATATGTTTTGTTGTCCAGTTTTCGCAGTTCCATACATCAGTTGCAAGACCGTCATAGAACTCAGGCTCGTGACATATAAGGAGTATACTTCCTTTGTATTCTTTTAAAGCACGTTTAAGCTCATCTTTAGCATCAACATCAAGGTGATTTGTAGGCTCGTCAAGTACAAGAAGATTACTTTCTCTATTTATAAGCTTACAAAGTCTAACTTTTGCCTGCTCGCCACCACTTAAAACTTTAACCATACTTTCTATGTGCTGTGTTGTAAGACCACATTTAGCAAGGGCAGAACGTACTTCGTACTGGTTAAATGATGGGAACTCCTGCCATATTTCGTCAATACAGCTTATATTGTTTTCGTATTTTTTCTCCTGCTCAAAGTATCCTATGCTTAAATAGTCGCCAAGCTCAACTTTACCTGAAACAGACGGTATAAGACCTAAAATACTTTTTAATAGAGTAGTCTTACCGATACCATTAGCACCTGTTAAAACTATCTTCTGACCTCTTTCCATTTCTATATTTAATGGTTTTGATAAAGGCTCATCATAACCTATAACAAGGTCAGTTGTTTTAAAAATATATCTTCCGGAGGCTCTATCTTCTTTAAAGTTAAACTCTGGCTTTGGTTTTTCCTTTGCAAGTTCGATTATATCCATTTTATCAAGTTTTTTCTGTCTTGACATAGCCATATTTCTTGTTGAAACTCTAGCTTTATTTCTAGCAACGAAGTCTTTAAGCTCGTCAATTTCCTGTTGCTGTCTTTTATAGGCAGCCTCAAGCTGTGCTTTTTTCATAGCATATATTTCTTGGAACTTGTCATAATCACCAACGTATCTGTTTATTTCCTGATTTTCAACGTGGTAAATAAGATTTATAACGCTATTTAAGAAAGGTATATCGTGAGATATAAGTATAAATGCGTTTTCGTACTCGTTTAAGTATCTTTTTAACCACTCAATATGCTGAACATCAAGGTAGTTTGTAGGCTCGTCAAGAAGAAGAATATCTGGTTTTTCAAGAAGAAGTTTACCTAAAAGTACCTTTGTTCTCTGACCACCACTAAGTTCAGTTACATCTTTGTCAAAGCCTATATCTTCAAGACCTAAGGCTCTACCAACTTCCTCAACTTTAGAATCTATAATATAAAAGTCGTGAGTATCAAGTAAATCCTGTATAGTTCCTGTTTCCTCCATAAGAGCCTCAAGCTCCTCAGGGGAGGCGTCACCCATTTTGCCATACATTTCATTCATTTTTGCCTCCATATCGAAAAGATAGGAGAATGCAGACTTTAATACATCTCGTATTGTCATACCTTTTTCTAAAACTGTGTGCTGGTCAAGGTATCCAACACGAACATTTTTTGCCCACTCGATTTTTCCTTCGTCAGGCTGAAGTTTACCTGTTACAATATTCATAAAAGTTGACTTTCCTTCGCCGTTAGCACCTATAAAGCCAACGTGCTCACCTTTTAAAAGACGGAAAGAAACGTTATTGAAAATAGCTCTGTCACCGAAACCGTGACTTAAATTTGTTACATTTAAAATACTCATTTCAAAACTCCTTAAAAATATAGTCGCTCTGTTGAGTTTACAACAAAAATCTTGAGTTTTCAAGAAAAAATACTACATATATAATTAAAATTTTAACTTTTTTTAAATGTAACAATATAGTTTTTGTTTTATATAAAATACTGTCATAATTATACAAAGTATTGACAATATCACATTCTTTTGTAATAATAATTTAGATAATAGGGCAGGTATACGTCAACCCTGCCTATTTTATATATTTTAGAAAAACCTCGCAAAGATTAAGAATTTATTTTGGATACATATTGGAATTATTAATAAAGAGGTTAATTTTTTTGAAAGGAGTTCATTTTAATGACGTATGCAATAGTTTTTTTAATTTATATTTTAGGAATGCTAGGTATAGGTCTATTTTTCTCAAATAAAAATGAGGATATGGCAGACTATATACTTGGTGGACGTTCTTTAAATGTTTGGGTTGCGTCACTTAGTGCTCAGGCATCAGATATGAGTGGTTGGCTTTTAACTGGTCTTCCAGGACTTGCTTATTTAAGTGCAGTAGGTTCTCAGGAGGCTATATGGACAGCTATAGGTCTTGCTTTGGGAACATATATCAACTGGCTTGTAGTAGCTAAAAGACTTAGACAGTATACAGAAATATCAGGCAATGCTCTTACTATGCCGGATTATTTCGAAAACAGATTTAAAGATAATTCAAGAATATTAAGAATAGTAACTGCACTTTTTATACTTATATTCTTCTTAGTGTACACATCATCTGCCTTTGTTACAGGTGCTAAACTTTTCCAGACGGTATTTGGCTTAAATTATACAACAGGTCTTATTATAGGTGCAGCAATAGTTGTAATATACACTTGTTCAGGTGGTTTTAAGGCTGTATGTTGGACTGACCTTGTTCAGGGAGCTATGATGTTTTTTGCTATAATAGTAATACCATTTACAGTCCTTAAGATGTTTGGTGGACTTGAAAATACTATGGAGATTGTAAATGCTACACATTCAGGGGCTTTTGACATTATACCTAATGGTACTAATATATCTTGGATTGTGGTTTTAACAGGTTTAGGTTGGGGACTTGGCTACTTTGGACAGCCTCATATTCTCGCTCGTTTTATGGCCATAAGAACTTCTAAAGAGGTTAGACCGGCTAGAATAATAGCTATGGTTTGGGTTATCGTTTCTCTTACTTGTGCTATAATGGTTGGTATAGTTGGTGTTGCTTACTTTAAAGATGCACCACTTTTAAACGGTGCTCACGAAACAATATTTATGGAGCTTTCAAAACAGCTTTTCCACCCAGTAGTTGCTGGTATTCTTCTTTCAGCTATACTTGCTGCAACAATGAGTACTTGTGATTCACAGCTTTTAGTTACAGCTTCTGCTGTGTCAGAGGATATTTATAAAGCCTTTATAAAACCTAGTGCCTCAGATAGAGAGCTTATACACATAAGCCGTATAACAGTTGTTGTTGTTTCTGTTATTGCTATATTTATAGCTCTTGACCCTGAAAGCAGTATATTTGGTCTTGTAAGCTATGCTTGGGCAGGTTTTGGTGCAACATTTGGTCCTACTGTGCTTTTAAGTCTTTACTGGAGAAGAATGACAAGAAAAGGTGCTGTTGCTGGTATTATAGCAGGTGGACTTACAACTATCATTTGGATTTTATTAAAAGGTATGGGCGGAATATTCCAGATTTACGAAATCATACCTGGATTTATTGTATCTGTAATAGCTATAGTAATTGTTAGCCTTATAGATAAAGAGCCATCAAAAGAAATGACAGATGAGTTTGACTCACTTAAAACAACAAATATATAAAATAAAAAGCTGAATACATAAGTATTCAGCTTTTTTTACATATAAAATTCATATTTTTTTACAAAACATAAACCTAAAGTATCTTTGCCGGTATGAGATGCTATTGTTGCACCAATTCTGAATGGGTCTATAAAATTGGCATCAGGCAATTCTTTTAAAACATTTTCCTTTAAAGGTTCTACATCATCAAAAAGATTTGTTGTTCCTATTGTAAATATATAATCCTTATAGTTTTCTTCTGATTCTTTAAAATGTTCGGTTGTAAGCTCTACAATCTTTTTAGATGCTTTTTTAATACCTCTAGCTATGCCACCAACATTAATTTCACCGTCTTTTAATACGATTAAAGGTTTTATATTTAATATACCACCTGATATAGCAGCAAGTTTTCCGATTCTTCCACCACGTCTAAGGTTTTCTAAAGAACCTACAAGGAATATAATTCTTCCATCTATCTTCATTTTTTCACAGATTTCAGCGATTTTTTCGATAGAAAGACCGTCTCTTTGCATTCTTGCAGCCTCAAGAACCATTAACATTTCAGAACCTGTTGCGTGGAATGAATTTATAATAATTATCTTTGCATCTTTATAAGTTTCTTCTAATATCATTTTTGCAGAAAGGGCAGACTGATAAGAACCACTTAATGTAGTTGTTATTGTAAAACAGAGAATATCCTTTCCTTTCTCTAAGTCTTCTGTAAATGCGTTTATATAGTCCTGTACAGAAGGTAATGATGTCTTAGGAAAAACATTTTTACCTATCATCTCTTTATAAAATTCTTCCAATGGAAGCTCTTCTACTTCTTTAAAATAATCTGTATGATTTAATGAAACGTAGTAAGGAATTATTTTTATATTATTTTCTTTGGCAAGATTACGTTCTATATCGCAAGAGCCATCACTAAAAATCTGAAAATCAGCCATATAATCCTCCTCAAAATTTTGAACTTTAAACTATTATTAGTATTAATATATCAAAAAAAATATACTTTTGCAATGGTAAAAATATTTAAAACGGCATAATGTAGTATTTAATACTATATTGTTTAGAATTAAAAACTCAAAAATAGTGTACAGTCTTTGATTTATTTACATAAAAATGATATAATAATAAAAAATATTGCTAAATTAAGGTTTAGTTGGCATATATTCTTTAAATTATGTCAACAATAATAAAAATATGTTATTTTGATTTTATAGATTGATAAAGGAGTGATTGTAATGTTTTCTAAAGGTGATAAAATTGTATATCCTTCTTATGGTGGAGCTATAATTGATGATGTTGTTAAAAATGATGAGGGTAAATATTACTACTTAATATCAACTATATTTGGTGGAATGAAGATTAAAATTTCGGCTAAAAAAGCTGAGGATATAGGAGTTAGAAAGGTTTCTTCTAAAAATGAGATTATGGATACAATAAAAAATGTTAATTCTTATGATATAGTATCTTCTGAAAAATGGAATAAAAGATATAAAGAAAATCTTGAAAAAATAAAGACAGGTAGACTTATAGAGGTTATGGAAGTGGCTAAAAACCTTGAAAAGAGAGGAAAAGACCATAATTTATCTGGGACAGAAAAAAGTATGCTTAAAAATGCGAAACAGATTATTGTAAGCGAGATAATACTTTCTGATAATATTGTTAAAGAAAAAGCAGAAGAATTACTTGCAAAATTGTTATTTAATTGCTAAACTTCTATATATAGTTTTAAGACTATAAAATTTTAAGTAATCGGGGAGGTGTAGCATTGAAAAGACTTTTAGAAGTGGCAGTTGGACTTATTGCCGTAACTGTTTTTACGCTTATTATAAATGTGGCATACGTTTCTAATTTTATGAATGTAAGAAGTTTTTTACCTAGCTATTTGCCGATAGTGTTAGGAGTTATTTTTGGACTTATATTTTATATTTTATTTTCATCATTTATTACTGAAAAAATTATGAAAAGTATGACTGTTGCTGAAGAATTTTTAATAAGAATGAATTCCAAAGAACTTATAGCAAGTGTAGTTGGAGTTTTTGTAGGTCTTTTAATAGCAAATCTTATAGGACTTGCCTTAACTGGTTTTGGCCCTGTGGGAACGGGAATAACAATTCTTTTAAATATTGTTTTAGGATTTTTAGGTCTTAGAGTTGCTAGAAGAAAGAAAGATGAAATCAATGTTTCTAAAATAGGAGAATCATTGGCAAGTCACTCAAATAATGAAGATAAAAATAATGTAGTTGCTGGAAAGCCTAAAATTCTTGACACAAGTGTAATAATTGATGGTAGAATACTTGACCTTCTTCATACAGGTTTTATTGAGGGCAAAATAATAATACCTAACTTTGTTCTTGATGAGCTTAGACATATAGCAGACTCTGCAGATTCTTTAAAGAGAAATAGAGGCAGAAGGGGTCTTGATATTTTAAATGAGATTCAAAAACAACTTGATGTTCCTGTTGAGATAGTTGACTTTACTACAAATGAAAATCTTGAGGTCGATATAAAACTTTTAAAGATGGCTGAAAAGATAGATGCTTTTGTTGTTACCAACGACTTTAACTTAAATAAAGTTGCAGAGTTTCAGGGTGTTAAAGTTTTAAATATAAATGAACTTGCTAATGCTATAAAACCTGTTGTTCTTCCAGGAGAAGAAATGGTTGTAACTATAATAAAAGCGGGTAAAGAAAATGGACAAGGTATAGCCTACTTAAATGATGGTACAATGATAGTTGTTGAAGGTGGAAATAAATATATAGGCGAAACAATGAATGTAGCTGTTACAAGTGTACTTCAGACTTCAGCAGGTAGAATGATATTTACAAAAATTATAAGTCCTAGTACAAAATGATGGTAGTATGATAAGAGTGCATATACATATGTACTCTTATTTTATGTAGGAGGTTTTTATGTATAACAATGTTAGATGTATAGCCATAGTTTTGGCTGGTGGTAGTGGAAAAAGAATGGGGCTTGAAATAAGTAAGCAGTTTCTTAAATTAAATGGAAAGCCTATAATAGCTTATACCCTTGAAAAGTTTTCTGATGTAGATGAAATTGACGATATAATACTTGTAACAAAACCAGAATATATAGAGTATTGCAAAAAAGAAATTATAGATAAGTATGGTATTAAAAAAGTTTCTGATATTGTGTGTGGTGGCAGGGAACGTCAGGAATCTGTTTTTAAAGGGCTTCAGGCTGTAAAAGATGAAAATTCTATAGTACTTATACACGACGGAGTTAGACCGTTTGTTTCTAAAAGCCATATATTTGAAACCATAAAGGGAGCTTATGAAAGCGGTGGCTGTATATTAGGTGTTCGCGCCAACGATACTATAAAAATTTGTGATGATAATAATTTAGTAGCATCAACACTAGATAGAAGTCGTCTTTGGTATATACAAACACCACAAACTTTTAAATATAGTCTTATATATAATGCTCATTGTGATGCTGATAAATCGGGCTTTTTTGCAACAGATGATTCTATGATAGCAGAAAAATCAGGTATACCGGTAAAGGTTATAGAGGGAAGTTATGATAATATAAAACTTACAACTATAGAAGATATAACTATAGCCAAAGCCATAATAGACTCTCAGAAGGAAAAGGGGGAAATTAAGTGAAAACCTTAGACATATACACAGATGGAGCTTGTTCAGGTAACCCTGGAAAAGGTGGCTACGGTGTTGTTATGCTATATAATGGTGCAAGAAAAGAGCTTTCTGAGGGGTATAGGGAAACAACGAATAATAGAATGGAAATACTTGCAGTAATAAAAGGCCTTGAGGCTTTAAAAGAACCTTGTAATGTTAATCTTTATAGCGATTCAAAGTATGTTGTTGACGCAATACTTCAGGGCTGGGCAAAAAAATGGCAGGCTAACGGTTGGAGAAGAAATAAGAAAGAAATGGCATCTAATATAGATATGTGGGAAAGGCTTTTAAAACTTCTTGATAAACATAATGTGACTTTCATATGGGTTAAAGGTCACGCCAACAATGTAGAAAATGAGAGATGTGATTTTCTAGCAAGATGTGCAATAGAAAAAGGAGAATTATTGGAAGATACTGGTTATATCAAATAGTTTTGTTAAAATTGCAATAAAAATGTCGAAAAATATTACAGTTATTAATAAAAGTATCAAAAAAATATTGACACAACTGGTAATATGTGTTATTGTAATAATTGTTACAAAACATATTTATTTTTTTTAAACTGGTAGGAGGATTTTTACAATGAAAAAAGGAACAGTTAAATGGTTCAACGCTGAAAAAGGTTTTGGTTTCATTTCTGTGCCAGGCGAAGATGATGTATTCGTACACTTCTCAGCTATTCAGGCAGAAGGATACAAAACTCTTGAAGAGGGCCAGGAAGTAGAATTTGAAGTTGTTCAGGGTGCTAAAGGACCTCAGGCAGCTAACGTAACACGTGCTTAATCAATTATCATAGTTCTGAATGTGCCTAGGCACTAGAAATATATATCGGTTATGTATATGGTACAAAAAAGCCTTTCATTTTTTGAAGGGCTTTTTTTTGTTCCTTTTTGTTAAAAAATAATAGAGTTGAAGTTAAATTTTATCTAATTTTTTTGTATTAAAATGTTGATAATAAATTGATAAAGAGTGTTCTGTGTGATAAAATATTTTTTGGCTTTTTTTAATGATTTGAGTTAAAAAATTAATTAAATAATATAGGAGAATTATAAATGATACAGAAAAGAGAAAATGTAAGAAATATAGCTATTATAGCTCACGTTGACCACGGTAAAACAACTTTAGTTGACGAGCTTTTAAAACAGAGTGGTACTTTCCGTACAAATCAGGTTGTTGCAGAGAGAGTAATGGATTCTGGCGATATCGAGAGAGAAAGAGGTATTACAATACTTTCAAAAAATACTTCTGTTAATTATAAAGACATAAAAATTAATATTATAGATACACCAGGACACGCTGATTTCGGTGGAGAGGTAGAACGTGTTCTTAAAATGGTAAATGGTGTTGTTCTTCTTGTAGATGCTTTCGAAGGACCTATGCCACAGACAAAATTCGTTTTAAGAAAGGCTCTTGAGCTTGACCTTCCTGTTGTTGTTTGTGTAAACAAAATAGATAGACCGGAGGCAAGACCAAATGAAGTTGTAGATGAAACACTTGAGCTTTTTATGGAGCTTGACACTAACGATAATCAGCTTGACTCACCATTCGTTTTTGCATCAGCTAGAAATGGTATTGCATCTTTAGACCCTGAGGTTATGGGAACAGATATGCAACCACTTTTCGAAACAATAATCGACCATATACCAGCACCGGAAGGTGACCCAGAAGCACCTGTACAGGCTCTTATAACAACAATAGACCATAGCGAGTATGTTGGTAGAATTGGTATCGGTAAAATTGAAAACGGGACTCTTAAAGTAAATGATGAAGTTGTTGTTTTAAATATTCATAATCCTGAAACAAGTAAAAAAGTTAGAATTACAAAGTTATATGAATTTGAAGGTCTTAACAGACAGGAAGTTAAAGAGGCAAGCTATGGCTCAATTGTAGCACTTTCAGGTATAGAGGATATTATGATTGGTGATACAATATGTTCACCTGAAAAGCCTGAGGCTCTTCCTTTCGTAAAAATTTCTGAGCCTACAATTTCTATGAATTTCTCTGTAAATGATAGCCCGTTTGCAGGTCAGGAAGGTAAATACGTTACTTCAAGACATCTTAGGGAAAGACTTTACAAAGAGCTTAACACAGACGTAAGCCTTAGAGTAGAAGATACAGATTCAACAGAAAGTTTTAAAGTTTCAGGTAGAGGTGAGCTTCATCTTTCAATTCTTATAGAAACTTTAAGACGTGAAGGTTATGAATTTCAGGTATCAAAACCGGAGGTTCTTTTCCAAGAGATTGAAGGACAGAAATACGAGCCTATTGAAAATGTTACAATAGACGTTCCGGAAGAATTCGTTGGTAGCGTAATTGAAAAATTAGGTTCAAGAAAAGGCGAACTTACAAATATGGCTCCTGCAAATGGTGGCTACACAAGACTTGAGTTCTCAATACCTGCTAGAGGTCTTATTGGATACAGAAATGAGTTTTTAACAGATACAAAGGGTAACGGTATATTAAACTCAGTATTTGATTCATATCAGCCATACAGAGGCGAAATCCCTATGCGTTCACAGGGTTCACTTATTGCCTTTGAAGATGGTGAGGCTATTACTTACGGTCTTTACAACGCACAGGAAAGAGGCGACCTTTTCATTGGACCTGGTACAAAAGTTTACACAGGTATGGTTGTAGGTAGAAATGCTCGTGTTGAAGATATGGATATAAACGTATGTAAGAAAAAACAGCTTACAAATACTCGTGCATCAGGTTCTGATGATGCCTTAAAACTTACACCACCTGTAATAATGTCACTTGAACAGTGCCTTGAGTTTATTGCAGATGATGAGCTTGTAGAGGTAACACCGGAAAATCTTCGTATGAGAAAGAAAATTCTTGACTCTACTTTAAGAAGAAAAGCGAGAAAATCATAATAAATTAGTATAAATAGAGGGGTGTAGTTAATGTCTAATAAAGGAAGTTCTTCTTTTATAAAGCAAGCTGCAATACTTGCATCTGCTGGAATAATTGTAAGAATAATAGGATTTTTGTACAGATTACCTCTTACAAATATGATTGGCGATACAGGAAATGGTATATATAGTGCTGGATATTATATCTACACCTTTTTGCTTATATTATCATCAGCCGGACTTCCTGCAGCCATATCTAAAATGGTATCGGAAAGAATTGCTGTAAATGAATATAAAAATGCCCACAAGGTATTTAAAGTATCACTTTTAGTATCCGGTATAGTAGGTTTTGTATTTATGGTGTTTATGTATTTCTTTGCAGAGCCTATATCAAACCTTGTTAAATCACCGGATAGCTATTGGTGTATAGTTTCTCTTTCACCGACACTTTTTATAGTTGCTATAATGTCTGTATACAGAGGTTATTTTCAAGGTATGCACACAATGGTACCTACATCAATATCACAGATAGTAGAACAGATTTTTAATGCTGTATTTAGTGTTTATCTTGCCTATGTTTTCTTAAAAATAGGCGTAGGCGAGGGTGAGAAAAATATAGTTTTAGGTGCTGCCGGTGGTACAGCCGGAACAGGTGTAGGTGCTTTAGCCGGTCTTTTAATAATGATACTTTCATACGTTATAATTAGACCTAGACTTAAAGCGAGAATTGAACGTGAGGGAAATGAACACAGAGCTGATACAAACGGAGAAATAATAAGCACACTTATGAAAACAGCATTACCTATTATTGCAGGTACAGCTATATTTAGTATAACAAACCTTGCAGATATGGTTATGGTTATGAGTAGACTTGGTGTTGCCGGTTTTTCTTATGATGAATCTATTGTATTGTATGGTCAGCTTTCCGGAAAATACGTTACACTTACAACTTTACCAGTATCTATAACAACAGCTATGGCTACTGCAACAATACCTAGTATAGCTAGTTCTGTAAAACTTAACGAAAAAGATAACGTAAGAAGAAAAATGAGCCTTACATTTAGAATAGCTATGATTTTATCAATACCGGCAGCTGTTGGTATCGGTGTTTTAGGCGACCCTATAATAAAAATGCTTTTCCCTAAAGCTAACGAGGGTGGTATGCTTCTTACAGTAGGTGCTATATCAATAATATTCCTTGCTATATGCCAGATGATAACTGGTATACTTCAGGGTATAGGTAGAGTTGATGTTCCTGTAAAGGGAGCTTTATTAGGTGCTATAACAAAGATAGTTCTAAACTATTTCCTTATATCAATACCAAGTATAAATGTTTTAGGTGCTGTAATATCAACTACAGGTTGCTACGTTGTTGCTTCAGTTTATAACCTTGTTTCATTCGCTAGAATTACAAAGGTTAAACTTGATTATAAGGGTGGAATAGTTAAACCTACATTAGGCTCTATCGTTATGGGTATAGCTTGTTATGGAATATATAGACTTATGTTCTTCTTATCATTAGGAAATACTGTTTCAACTATAATAGCTATAATAATAAGTATAATTGTTTATGGCTGTGTTATGATTATTATAAAAGGTATAAATGAGGAAGACCTTTCTTATATGCCTATGGGTGGTCGCATAACAAGAGTACTTAAAAAGTTTAATATGATATAAATAAAAGCACTTCTCTTTAAGGGAAGTGCTTTTTTATGTTTACTCAGCTTCTAATGGGAATTTTCTTTGTTTTATTATGTAGTATATAGTAAAAAATATTGCTGTAATTGTCCAAGAAATAGGGAAGATTACAAGTATAGAATCTAGTGTATTGTACATAGGCACAACAGCTATAAGCCAAAGTATTCTTAGAACACATACACCCATACAAGTTAAAATCATAGGAACTATTACGTTATTTATACCTCTTAAAGCTCCTGAAAATATTTCGATAGGAACATATATTATATATGCCGGAGCCAGTACCGAAAGCATTTTTAATCCTATTTCTATAACATTTTTATCATCAGTAAAAAGTGAAAATACAAATCTACCAGTCAATACGAAAATTATAGTAAGTGTAAGTGTTGACATTAAAGTCATACCTAAACATATCTTAACACTTTTTCTAACCCTATCAAATTTTTTAGCACCGTAATTTTGTCCTATAAATGTTGTTATGGCTATACCGAAAGCACTTACTACAAGCCAGTTTAAGGAGTCTAGCTTTCCAAGTATAGTCCAAGCGGCTACGGTGTCTGTACCTTGTTTGTTTAGTGATGACTGTATAAATACGTTAGCTATATTGTACATTGTGGATTGGAATGCCGATGGTATACCTATGTAAAGTATAGAGCCAAAGGCTACCATATTAAAACCTATCTTTCTTATTTTAAGTCTGTGCATATCTGTTGTTCTTATAAGAGTTATTACAACTAAGATAGCACTTACAGCCTGTGCAATTAGCGTTGCAATAGCTACACCACTTACTCCCATTTTAAATACAGCCACAAATAAAATATCTAAAGTTATATTTATGATACAACACACAATAAGGAAATACATAGGGTGCTTAGAGTCGCCAACTGCCCTTAAAATTCCCGAACCTACATTGTATATAAATACAAATATTATTCCGGCAAAATATATTCTTAAATATACTGTAGACATATCCATAAGATTTTCTGGTGTTTTCATAAGTCTTAGTATATTTGGAACGAATATAAATCCGAGTATTGATATTATTATACTTCCTACAATAGCTATTGCAAAAGCTGTGTGCAATGTTTTTGTAAGACCACTTTTGTTTTTTGCTCCGTAGTGCTGAGCTATTATAACTGTTGCACCTGATGAAAGACCTACGAAAAACCCTACAATAAGATTTATAATTTGAGAGGCTGAACCACCAACAGAAGCTAAGGCATCTTTACCTACATATTGACCGACTACTATTGTATCTGCTGTATTGTAAAGCTGTTGGAAAAATGTGCCTAAAACAATAGGGAAGAAGAATATAATAAGTTGTTTCCATATTACACCTTCAACAATATTGTTTTTTATCGTTTCACTTTGAGCCATAAAATTCCTCCGTACAATGTTGATATTTTAAAGATTACTAAAATATGATATGGGAATATGGAATAAAAATCAATATAATTATTCTGTAATGAAAAAAATAATTAATAATCTATTTTGTATATTATTTTTTTTGATGTCAATAATTACTTTAAAGGAGTGATTTTTATGACAGATAAAAGATTATTTTATGTGCTTTCTGCTTTATGTATTATAATTTGTGTATCCCTTTTCGGAATGGGATTTTATATGTATATAGATAGTGTTAATAATAAAAAGATGGCAGAAAATATGAAAAGAATTGAGGAAGCCTACAAGGAAGATAAAGAGGAAAGTAAAGAAGATTCAAATAAAAAAGTTAGTGTAGATACAGAAATTAATGATAATGATGAGCTTGAAATGGTTATAGCAGATAATAAAATAAGCGAATCAACAAAAATGGTTTATCAGTATTATTATAAAGATGAAAGTTTGTTAGAGGAAAGTGAAGAAGTACCACCATATTTTCTTATAGGTTTTGATTTTAATGATATGCTTGAATATTATCCGGATTGGCAAATAGTATCATTTTCCGGAAAACGTGTTGTTATGCGAAAAATAGTAGATACGAAAAATGATGAAAACTTTGTTGTAACTCAAAAAGACGGATATATTGCAGTTTATTATGAGGATAGCGAAAGTCAGAGAACCTTATATGAAATAACAGAAACTCCGGTTTCAACTCTAACCCAAGAGGAGCAGGTAAGAATTAATGACGGAATAATTATAAAAGGTGAGTATGAGCTTGCCAAAGTCCTTGCTGAGTATAATAGCTAAAATAAAATTTTTGTAGACATAAACAGACTATTTTGATATAATAGCATTGTGAAAACTCCCCAATATTTTCACAAAGTAGCTTTTAAGCTACAATCCCAATAAGAAATACCTTCTCTTTGTGGAAAAAGGTCAACATCGGCAGTTGACCTTTTTTCATTTGTAAATTTTAAGAAAATTTTATTTATATATATTATGTTTTTATGGTATAATAAAATAGTCAAATTAGATGCGAAGGAACGGTGTCGATGAAGAATAAAGTTCAGGTAACAATAGAGGGTAAGACCTTTACCATATCAGGTGAGGAGTCTGAATTATATATAAAAAAGGTAGCAGATTACATAAATTCAAAGTTTTCTGATATAAAAAAGAAAGAAGAGCCTAAAGGTGTAGGTATGCAGATGATTTCTATACTTACAACTTTAAATATTGCAGATGAATATTTTAAGGAAAGAGATAAGAATATTGCTCTTTCTGAAAAAGTTAATAAATTAAAATGTTATGAGGGATTTACACTTACAAAAGAGGAAGTTGAAAACCTTAAAGTTAAGTTTAAAGAGGCTATTGATAATAACAGTAAACTTACACAGGAAATAGAAAGCGTAAGAAACGAAAATAAGGAAATAGCAAACCTTAGAAATCAGATAGCTGAGGCAAACAATAAAAATAATCGTTTAACACAGGAAATAGAAAGCGTAAGAAACGAAAATAAGGAAATAGCAAACCTTAGAACACAGATATCAGAGGCAAACAACAAAAATAATCGTCTTACACAGGAAATCGAGAGTGTAAGAAATGAAAATAAAGAAATAGCAAGCCTTAGAAATCAGATAGCTGAGGCAAACGACAAAAATAATCGTCTTACACAAGAAGTCGAGAGCCTTAAAAATGCTAACAGAGAAATTGAGAAATTTAGGGCTGAGCTAAAAGATGCAAATAATAAAAATTCTTATCTTTTAAATGAGATTGAATATATCAAAAATGAAAATAAACAGATAACAGCTTTAAAATCTCAGATAGATGAATTTAAGGGTAAAAATAGTCAGCTTGTAAAAGAAATTGAAAGTGTAAGAGATGAAAACAAACAGATAGAAACTCTTAGAAATCAGATAAAAGAGGCTGAAAATAGAAATAATCAGCTTTCAATGGAAATTGAAACTATTAAATCTGATAATTCTGAAGTACAAAAATTAGAAGAACTAATAAGACAGTACGAAGAAAAAAATAATGCTCTTTTACTTGAGGTTGAGAGTGTAAAAAGTGAAAAAGATGCTTTATATTCTGTAAAAAATCAGATAGATGAATATGAAGAAAAAAATTCAAAACTTTTATCAGAAGTTGAAAGTCTTAGAGCTGAGCTTTTGAAAAAAGATGAGCTTGAAAAAGAAAAAGATGAACTTTTAAAAGAGTTAAAAACAGTAAAAGATGAAAGAGACCAGCTTGAAAAAGATTTGGACGAGTTTCTTTTAGATGATTAAAATATAAAATTTTGAAATAGTTATATGAAAATAGCAGATTACTGCTATTTTTTTATATGAAGGGAGATTAAATATGTTTAAGGGCGTTGTACCGGAACTTTTATCACCGGTAGGTTCTATGGAAAGTTTATATGCAGCTGTAAATAATGGCTGTGACGCAGTATATCTTGGTGGTAAATCATTTAGTGCTAGATATTATGCAAACAATTTTGGTATAGAGGAAATAAGTGAAGTATGTGATTACTGCCATTTAAGAGGTGTAAGAGTATATATAACAGTAAATACTATTTATAAGGATACAGAAATAAACGAGTTTTTAAAGTTTATTGACGACCTTTACAGAATAGGTGTAGATGCACTTATAGTACAGGATTTAGGTGCTAGTGAACTTATAAGGAATAGATATCCCGATTTTCCACTTCACGCAAGTACACAGCTTACAACAAACTCTCTTGAAGACGTTCAGTATTTATACGAAAATGGTTTTTCAAAAGTTGTTTTAAGTAGAGAGCTTTCATTAGAAGAAATAAAAAATATTACAGCTAATACAGATATTGAAATAGAAACTTTTGTACACGGAGCATTATGTGTTTCATATTCAGGTCAATGTATAATGAGTAGTATGCTTGGAGGTAGAAGTGGTAACAGAGGTAGATGTGCCCAGACTTGCCGACTTCCATACACACTTTATAATGAATATGATAAAGTTAAAGAGGGTCATCTTTTATGCCCTAAGGATATGGAAACAATAACAATACTTCCAAAACTTATAGAGGCAGGTATAAATTCCTTTAAAATCGAGGGAAGAATGAAAAGCCCAGAGTATGTTGCAGGTGTTACTAAGATATACAGAAAGTATATTGATATGTATATGAATGACCCTGAAAACTATGCCGTTGATGATGCTGATATGAAAGTTCTTCTTCAGCTTTTCAACAGAGGTGGATTTAACGAGGGGTACTACGAAACACATTCTGGAAGTAGTATGATGAGCATAGAAAGACCTAAAACTTGGGGGCTTAAAGTAGGTTTTATCGATTCATATAACCCTAAAATTGGTAGAGCGACTATAAGAACGAGAGAGCCTTTTGTTCCAGGTGACGGTATTGAAATATGGACAGATTCAGAGCCACACGTTGGAAGTAACATAAACAAGAAATCTAAAGCTGGAGAAGTTATAAGTATATCCATAGAGGGTGATATAAGCAAAAATAACGTTGTTTATAAAACACACGATAAACTTCTTGAGGATACCCTTAGAGCGACTTGGGAAAAAGACAGAAGAAAGAAAAAAATATATGGTGAGTTTACTGCAGTTAAAGGAGAGCCTTCCGCATTAAAACTTTGGGACGATAGTGGTTCTGCTGTATACGTTGAGGGTGCAGTAGCACAAAAGGCGGAAAATCAGCCGTTAACAGAAGAAAAATTGAGAAAACAGCTTTCAAAGACAGGTGCTACACCTTTTGAATTTGAATATTTAGATATAAAGGCTGATGATGATATTTATATCGGTATAAGTGATATAAACGATATAAGACGTAGAGGAACAGATGCCTTAGCTGAGAATATAGTTAAGAAAACAAAACGTAAATCTAAGGAAAGCGAAAGTTTTAAGTCAAATAGAAATAGAATTATAAGAAGAAAGAAAATAACTGCTCTTGTTAATGATATAATGCAGTTTGATATTGTAAGCAGAAACAGAAATGTTGAAATAGTTTATTTTGAGCTTACAGATTCTCTTGAAAAAAATCTTGATAAGTGTATAGCAAGATGTAAAAAAACAGGTGTGAAGTTATTTGTAGCTTTACCTCGTATATACAGAGAGAATACAAAACATATGTATGATGAATTTATAGAAAAGCTTAAAACTAGCGATATTGACGGTTTCCTTGTGCGTTCATTAGGAGAGTATAATCTCGTTTGTGATTCAGGCAAGAAAATATCTATTGACTTTAGTATGAATGTATTTAACAGTGAGGCAGTAAGATATTGGAACATTAAAAATGTTGAAACTATATGTATTTCACCGGAGCTTAACATAAAAGAAATAAACAGTATTTCAGATGAAAAATGCGAAATGTTAGGTTATGGATATCTTCCACTTATGACTACAAGCCAATGTCCAATAGGTTCATTTGACGGTGGAAAAGAGGCAGGAATGTACTGTTCTAAGAGATTTAATAAGGATTTATACTTCCTTAAAGATAGAAAAGGTATGAAATTCCCGCTTATGCCAGACTGTAAACAATGTGTTTGTCAGATATTAAATGGTAAACCACTTTTCACATTAAAGTTTTATGATGAAATTGCAGAAACATCAACAGGTTATATAAGACTTTTATTTACAAAAGAGGGTCCGGCAAAGACAGAGAGAATACTTAATGCTTACTGCGATATTGTTTTAGATAGGGATATTTCACCTGAAACAAAAATACTTCTTACTGAAATGAGTGAGAAAGGAAGTACAAAAGGTCACTTCTTCAGAGGTGTTGAGTAATTATTAAGCCTTTAATAAGAATTGAGAGGTATTAAATATGTTTGAATTAGTTTTGTTATTCAGCAGGTATCTTTTCATTTTCTATATTGTTTTTTATCTTTATCAAGGAGTTGTGTACGTTGCAGAGGAGCAAGGGGGATACATAGGTAACCCACAGTATGCTGTATCTATACAACGAATAATAATAATATTTTTCCATATAACAGCCTATTTGATACTTTCCTATATTCCTGGGGAATTTAGGTTTAATACAAGGTATCTGATTACTGGCGCAGGTGGGCTTTTATTTATAATATTAGCCTTAAATGTTACGAGGATAGTTTATAAAAAAAGTTGTCCTCTTATATGGAATAGTATGATATTCCTTTTAGATATAGGTATAGTTATGCTACAAAGACTAAAACCGGCTTTAGCAGAAAAACAGCTTATATGGGCTGTGTTTGGTGTTTCTGTTATGCTACTTATACCTACTATATTGAAAATAATACCTAGATTTGAAATGTTTGAAAAGTTATATATAATACTTAGCTATGCTTTAATACTTTCAACATTGGTGTTCGGTAGCGAAGAATTTGGCTCTTTAAACTGGATTAAAATAGGCAGTATAGGTTTTCAGCCGTCAGAGATAGTAAAATTCTTCTTTATATTCTATCTTGCATCTGTTTTTAGGAAACGAATAGAATTAAAACAGCTTATTACAACAGGTGTTTTAAGTGCAGGTATAGTTCTTTTATTCGTAATTCAAAAGGATTTAGGCAGTTGTCTTATATTCTTTTTAACTTATATGGCTATGCTTTACATTGCAACTTCAAATGTATTTCTTTTCTTTGCAGGTATGAGCTGTGCCTCTATTGCCTCCATAATAGCATACAACCTTTTTAGTCACGTTAGAGTTAGAGTTTCGGCTTGGAGAAATCCTTGGGCAGATATAGATGGTGGTGGTTATCAGATAGTACAGTCGCTTTTTGCCATATCCACTTGGGGATTTTTAGGCAGTGGTCTTACAAAGGGTATGCCTGAGAGTATTCCTGTTGTTGAAAGGGATTTTATATTTTCAGCAATATGTGAGGAGTTTGGTATAATTTTCGCTATGGGGCTTGTGTGTATATTTATAATGATATTCTTTAGAGGTATAAAAATAGCTTTAAGATGCGAACGAAGATACTATAGCCTTTTAGCATCAGGTATAACAACTATGTTTGCTTTCCAGTCATTTATAATAATTGGTGGAGTAATAAAACTTATACCTATGACAGGTGTTACACTGCCATTTGTTAACTATGGTGGTAGCTCTGTTGTTATAAGTATTATTATGATAGGTCTTTTACAATGGATAGAGTCATATTATGAGATACGAAGTGAGGAAGGGGCTGATTACTGATGAAAAACAGTATAAAAAGAATGTTTTGGCTTATATCACTTATGTTTTTTCTTGTAATAATATGGCTTGGGAAGTTGGCTATTATTGATAGAGATGAACTTAGAACTAACTCTTATAACCCTAGAATGCAGTACTCAGATAGTACCATAAAGAGAGGTAGTATAAAGGATATAAACGGTGAGATTTTAGCAGAAAGCCAAAAAACAGATGATGGGTATGTAAGAAAGTATCCTCGTTCGAGAATGGCAGGACACGTTACAGGATATTCATCAAAGGGCAAAACCGGTGTTGAGGCAGTTGAGAATTTTGAACTTGAAAATATACAGAATGAAGTTGTTCAAAGAATAACTAATGCTTTTACAGGTGAAGATGTAAAAGGAAATGATGTTGTCCTTACTATTGATATGGATATACAGTCAGTTGCCGGTGACCTTTTAGGTGACCAAAAAGGGGCTATTGTGGTTATGGAGCCTACAACGGGGAGAGTTTTGGCTATGCAGTCATATCCGGACTTTGACCCTAATACAGTGAGTGATGATTGGCAGGAGTTAAAAGCAGACGAGGATAGCCCTCTTATAAATAGAACAACACAAGGGCTTTATCCTCCAGGCTCTACATTTAAGATAGTTACAGCTTTAGCCGGTATGGAGTATGTTCCGGATTTAGCTAGTTTTACTGTTGAATGTACTGGGGAGGATGAGTTTGAGAATAAAGTTATACATTGTTATAACGATAAGGCTCACGGTACAGTCGATATTTATAAGGCTATGGAGCAGTCTTGTAACTGTTATTTTGCTGAACTTGGTAAAATTATAGGTGGTCAGAATTTAAGAACTGTGGCAGATAGATTAGGTATAAATTCTAATTTAGGTTTAGAACTTCCCTCTAGCAAAAGCTCAGTTTCTATAAATGGAAAT
This sequence comes from Candidatus Fimicola merdigallinarum, assembly GCA_017694425.1. Lineage (GTDB taxonomy): Bacteria > Bacillota > Clostridia > Lachnospirales > Anaerotignaceae > Fimicola > Fimicola merdigallinarum. The sequence continues at coordinate 10,794 of JADIMX010000089.1, read as the reverse complement.
AGTACAGAAAGCGAGCTTGTAGAAACTGCCATAGGTCAAGGAAAAACTATTGTAACACCTATGTATATGGCTACACTTATATCTGCTGTTGCTAACGGTGGCAATATGAAAGTGCCGTATATAGTTGACCATATTGAAGATTACAAAGGCGAAGTTTCTAATATAACACTTCCTAAAACATCTAGCCAGATTATGACTCTTGATGAGGCTAAAGAGCTTACTGAAATGATGATAGGTGTTGTAAACAATGGTACAGGAAAGCAGGCTAGTGTAAAGGGGTATCAGGTTGCAGGTAAGACTGGTACAGCAGAAAATTCTACAGGTATAGACCATTCTTGGTTTGTAGGCTTTGCACCGGCAGAAAATCCTAAAGTTGCTGTTGCTGTAGTTTTGGAAAATGCAGAGGGCAACAAAAGAGCAACTCCTATAGCTGGAAAACTTATAAAAGCGTATTTAGATAAATATGAATAAAAAAAGAGCATTTTGAATTATATTTTTCAAAATGCTTTTTTTATTTTTTAAAATGTCAATTTTACTGAATATTTTAAGGTTTTTGTCATATTTTAAATTCAAAATATTGCCATAAATACATTTAATATTATTAACAAATCTTGAAATGATAATAAAAAAGAGTTATACTATTTGTTAATAGAAGAAAGAATATAAAAACGGAGGTATTTAAGTGATAGAAGCAGTAAGTTGTGGTGGTGTTGTTATTTACAAATGGAAAATTCTGCTTCTTTATAAAAATCAAAATGGCCGTTATATGGGCTGGGTACTGCCGAAAGGTACTGTGGAGGAGGGTGAAACCTTTAAACAAACTGCTCTTAGAGAAGTTAAGGAGGAATCCGGTGCCACAGGGGAAATAATAAAGTATGTAGGTAAAACGCAATATACTTTTAAAGGCAATGATGATACTGTAAGCAAAACTGTTCATTGGTATCTTATGTCTACAGATTCGTTTTACTGTAAACCACAAAGCGAAGAATTTTTCGCTGATGCAGGATTTTATAAGTTTCACGAGGCTTATCACTTACTTAAGTTTAATGACGAACGCCAAATGTTAAAAAAAGCATATTTAGAATACTGCGATTTAAAAAGAAACAGAAATTTTTCAAGAAATAAGCTTTTTAAAGGCTATGGAAATTAATTTTTTTATTTTGAAAGGAGATTACTATGAAAAAATTTTTAGATGGACCAACTTCTGTTGAGGAGTTAAGAAGAGTTGTTATGGAGTTAAGAGAAAGAGAAGATAAAAAAACTTTCTTCACAATAATGGCAATAGTTATAGCACTTCTTGTTGCTACAACAGCTGGTGTTATGTACCTTGTAAAAAGAAAAAAAGATAACGACTTTGATTATGAAGATTGGGACGACCAGTGGGACGACGAATTTGAATATGATGACGAAATAGAAGATGTTTGTGAAGACTGCGAAGAAGACGATTGTGACGCTTGTGGTTGCAACTGTTGTGATGACAGCGATTTTGACACTTCTGTTAAAATTGAACAGCTTTAATAAAAACGGCGATTCTTTTTGAATCGCTTTTTTTATTGCCATTATTTCTAATTACATATTTATTATATAGTTTTTTTATGATAAAATATTCTTTATAACATTAAGTGTTTTTTATTTTGGGGAGGTATTAGATTTGGGAGCATCAATATCTGTAAATACATTAGGTTTTACTGAAAAACTTATGATTTACGCAAAAACTTTAAATGAAAAATTGGATACAAATTCTATTTTTAGTGACGAAACTGAAAATTTTAGAATACCTACAGAGCCTTTAACTACTGACTCTGTAACAATAAGAATAAGAACTGCAAAAAATAATGTTGATAATGTATATTTGATATACGACGGAATGAAATTTGAAATGGAGTTTGAAAGCTCTAAAAATAGCTTTGACTATTTCAAATACGTTATTCCACCGGAGGAGGAGTCAAAGTCATACCACTTTGAAATAGAGAAAAATGGTGTAAGTGTATATTATACAAAACTTGGGGTTACTGACGATTTAAACCCTGCTTGGCACTTTAATTTAATTAGAAACTTTAAAACTCCTGATTGGGCTAAAGGTGCTGTTATGTATCAGATATACGTTGATAGATTTTATAACGGGGATAAGTCTAATGACGTAAAGACAAACGAATATATATATCTTGGTAAGCCGGCAACATTTGTTTCAGATTGGAACGAAAGACCTAAAACTGAAGATATAAGAAACTTCTACGGTGGGGATTTACAAGGTGTACTTGACAAACTTCCATACCTTAAAGATTTAGGTGTTGAGGTTATATATTTTAACCCTATATTTGTGTCACCTAGTAACCATAAGTACGATATACAGGACTACGACTACATAGACCCTCATTACGGCAAAATCGTAAAAGACGGTGGAAGTGAGCTTGTATTTGAAAAATTTAATAATAGACACGCAAGTATGTATGTTCAGAGAACTACAGATAAAGAAAATCTTGAGGCTAGTAATGAATTTTTTGCAAAATTCGTTGATGAGGCACATAAAAATGGAATAAGGGTTATAATAGACGGTGTATTTAATCATTGTGGTGCCTTTAATAAATGGCTTGATAGAGAGGATTTTTATGGTAGCACAGGAAACTATCCGGTAGGTGCGTATAAGTCAAAAGATAGTGTGTATCACGATTACTTTAAATGGTACGACAATAACTGGCCAAACAATGACTGTTACGATAGTTGGTGGGGCTTTGATAATCACCCTAAACTTAATTATGAAGCCTCAAAAGATTTATATGACTATATAATGGAGATAGGTAAAAAGTGGGTATCACCACCATATAATGTAGACGGTTGGAGATTAGACGTGGCTGCAGATTTAGGCTATAGTGAGGAATTTAACCATAAATTCTGGAAAGACTTTAGAAAGGCTGTAAAATCTGCTAATCCGGAGGCTATTATACTTGCTGAACACTATGGCGAGGCGTCAAGCTGGGTTCGTGGTGGAGAATGGGACACAATAATGAACTATGATGCTTTTATGGAGCCTGTATCTTGGTTCTTGACAGGTATGGAAAAGCATAGCGAAGATTTTAAGAGAGAGCTTTTAGGCAATGCTGATGTTTTCCAAGATGCTATGAAATACAATATGGCTAAACTTTCATACCAGTCTATATACACAGCTATGAATGAGCTTTCAAACCACGACCACTCACGTTTCTTAACAAGAACAAATATGAATGTAGGTCGACTTCATACAAAAGGTAGTGAGTCTGCTGATATAGGCATTAACTTTGGTATTATGAAAGAGGCTGTAACAATGCAGATGACTTGGCCAGGTTCACCTACAATATACTACGGTGATGAGGCTGGAGTTACTGGTTGGACAGACCCAGATAACAGAAGAACTTACCCTTGGGGTAATGAAAATAAAGAGCTTATAGACTATCATAAAGCTATTATAAATGTTCGTAAAGATAAAGAAGTCCTTAAAAAAGGCTCTGTTAAAATTGTTTATAAAGATTACGGTATTATATCTTACGGAAGATTTTATAAAGATGATGTTATGTTGGTGGCTGTAAATAATACAGGTGAAGAAAAAGAGCTTAATATACCTGTAAAAAATATTGAGTTAAGAAGTGGTGATACACTTACAAGAAGAATAATCTCAACAGAAAATGATTTCAGTACAGAAAATGTAAGATATGAGGTTATTTTAGACAGTGTAAAGGTTACTATGCCACCATTTTCTAGTATAATTCTTGAAAAGGATAAATAATTTATGGATATAAAAATATTTTTTGAAGATAATGATATAATTGTTGCGTTAAAGCCGGCAGGTGTACCTGTTCAACCCGATAAAACAGGTGATAAGGATATGTTGACTACATTGTGTGAAATGACTAATAATAATGATATAGGGCTTATACATAGGCTTGATAGACCTGTTGGTGGCATTATGGTTTTTTCAAAAAATAAAAAGACAGAGGCTAAACTTTCTAAATTAATGTCTGAGAATAATATAAATAAAACCTATATGGCTGTTGTTTATGGAAAGACACCTAAAGATGGCACTATGACAGATTTTATAGTCAAAAATAGCAGACTTAATACGTCAAGTATCGTAGATAGTAACGTAAAAGGTTCTAAGAAAGCAGTTTTGCATTATGAAACTGTTGCATTTAAAAATGATAGTGAGCTTGGCGATATTTCTCTAGTTAAAATAAAACTTGAAACTGGTCGTCATCATCAAATAAGAGTTCAGTTTGCAAATGCCGGCTTCCCTCTTTTAGGCGACCAAAAATACGGTATTAAAACTCGAACTAGAAAAAGGTTTAATGTAGCACTTTTTTCCTGTGGGCTTTCCTTTAAATTGGATAATAAAAGGGAGGTTATGGACTTCTTTTATATGCCTAAAGATTATCCTTTCGATATATTTAATTAAATTAAATATTAGACTGCTGATGTTTTCGGCAGTCATTTTTTAATATTATTTCGGTTGACATATATTTAAATGACATTATAATGTAAATAATAATTTATAGGGGGAGATACTATGCTTGATAATTATACAAATAAGGCGAAACAGGCTTTAGAAAAGGCGAAAGAATGGTCAGAAAAACTTTCTTGTGGCTATATAGGTAGTGAGCATATTCTTTTAGGTCTTATGTCTGTTGAAGATTGTGTTGCATCAAAACTCCTTGAAACAAATTCAGTAGATAAGGATACATTAATTAAAAAAATAAGTGAATTTTCTAATAAAAAGGATAATTCACATAATTCTATATATACACCTAAAGTTAAGGAGATTTTAAACTATGCCACATATGAGGCTGAAAGACTTGGTGAAAAAAGTGTAGGAACAGAGCATATACTTATTGCTATTTTAAATAATACAAATAGTATAGGTGCAAAAATACTTAATTCTATGGATATAAGTAGTCAAAAAATAATAGAAGAAGTTTATTATATGCTTGGAGTTGGCGAAAATCAGTCTGGGGCTAAAGGTATGAATACTAAGAGTGCTGAGGTTGACGAAAATAGTAGCGACACTCCAAATCTTGATAAGTATAGTAGAGATTATACAGAGGTTGCAAGGGATAGAAAGTTTGACCCTATATTCGGCAGAGATACTGAAATAGAAAGGGTTATTCAAGTTTTAAGCAGAAGAACTAAAAATAATCCTTGTCTTGTAGGTGAGCCAGGGGTAGGTAAAACTGCCATTATAGAGGGACTTGCACAAAAAATAGTTTCAGGTGATGTTCCTGAAAATATGGAGGATAAGAGATTAGTTTCTCTAGATATTTCTTCTATGGTTGCCGGCTCAAAGTACAGAGGCGAGTTTGAAGAAAGAATTAAAAAGGTAATAGAGGAAGTAAGAAAAAAATCTAATATTATACTTTTTATAGATGAGATACACAATATAATCGGTGCAGGTGGTGCAGAGGGTGCTATTGATGCTGCCAATATATTAAAACCATATCTTGCAAGAGGTGAGCTTCAGATTATAGGTGCTACAACAATAGATGAGTATAGAAAATATATTGAAAAAGATTCTGCTCTCGAAAGAAGATTTAGCCCTATTGATGTTGAAGAACCTACAACTGATGAGGCTATTGTTATGCTTAGAGGCCTTAAGCCTAAGTATGAAAAACACTACGGTATTAGCATAACAGATAAAGCTGTACTTTCTGCTGTAATGCTTTCTGATAGATATATTACAGATAGAAGATTACCGGATAAAGCCATAGACCTTATTGACGAGGCGTCATCAAAAGTTAAACTTAAAACTTTTAATCCGCCGGAAGATATAAAGCGTCTTGAAAAACAGCTTAATGAAATGGGTGAGCATAAGATTATAGCCATAAGAGATGAGGACTTTGTTATGGCTGGTCAGATAAAAGAGCAAGAAAAACGAGTGAGAGAAATGCTCAAAGAAAAAAGAGAGGCTTGGGCGAAAGAAACAAGTCTTTTACAGACCACAGTTACAGAGGAAGATATAGCTGATGTTATTTCTAGCTGGACTGGTATACCATTAAAGACAATTCAGCAGTCAGAAAGCGAAAGACTTATAAATATGGAAAGTGAACTTCACAAACGTGTTGTAGGTCAAGATGAGGCTGTAACTGCTATTTCAAAGGCTATAAGACGAGGAAGGGTTGGACTTAAAGACCCTAAAAGACCGATAGGCTCATTCCTTTTCTTAGGACCTACTGGTGTAGGTAAAACTGAGCTTTCAAAGGCTCTTTCTGAAATTCTTTTCGGTGATGAAGATGCCCTTATCCGTATTGATATGTCAGAATATATGGAGAAACATAGTGTATCAAAAATGATAGGTTCACCTCCAGGGTATGTTGGATATGACGAGGGTGGTCAGTTAAGTGAAAAGGTTAGAAGAAAACCTTATTCAGTAGTTCTTTTTGATGAGATTGAAAAAGCCTCACCTGATGTATTCAATGTGCTTCTTCAGGTTCTTGATGACGGTCATATAACTGACTCAAAAGGTAGAAAAGTAGATTTTAAAAACACAGTTATAATAATGACATCAAACGCAGGTGCAAGAAATATTGTTGCCCCTAAAAAACTTGGTTTTAAAGCATCTGATAATGATGATAAAGAATATAAAGATATGAAGTCCAATGTTATGGACGAAGTAAAAAATATGTTCAAGCCTGAGTTTTTAAATCGAATTGATGATATAATTGTATTCCATACACTTAGTCGTGAAAATATAAATGACATAGTTCGCATATTAACATCATCACTTATAAAACGCTCTAAGGATAGTATGGGTATAGATATTGTGTTTACAGATGAGGCTATAAACTTTATATCTGATGAGGGCTATGACTCAAGCTACGGTGCAAGGCCATTAAGACGAGCATTACAGAGATATGTTGAGGATAAATTAGCTGAGGAATACCTTAGAGGAAATATAAGTTTTGGCGATACTGTAAATGTTTGTGTTGATAATAAAGAAATTGTATTTGATGTGAAAAATAATTTTGAATAATAAAATAATTTTGAAATGCCTGTTTTAGTAGAAGAAACAGGCATTTTGAATGAACTTTAAGAAATTTTTAAAAAATTATTCTTTATATTTTGTAAGCATTGAGATATTATATTGTAAGCTGTTATAATATATAATATCTTAATGGAGAAAAAGGTGATTTTATTGTGAGAAAGAGAAAAAAAGGTTGTTTAGGTATTGTTTTAGTTATAGCTATACTTTTAGTTATTATAGGCTTTTCTGCTAAAGCTATGCTAAGTGGTGGTGGGAAAAACTCCGGAAAGGAAGTAATACTAACTATTCCTAGTGGTTCTACTACATCTGATATAGCAGATATTTTAAAGGAAAACGGTGTTATATCAAATGAGCTTATGTTTAAACTTAAAAGCAAGTTTGATGGGTATGATGGTACTTTTAAACAGGGTACATATTCATTAGAAACAGGTAGCTCGTTGGAAAGTATTATGGAGATTTTAAAATCTGGAAGTAATATAGCTGAAAGTAATAGAATAACAATACCGGAGGGGTATACTGTGCCGGAAATAGCAAGATACCTTGATGAGAAAGGCATAGTTACTTATGATGACTTTATAAGCACAGTTAACATAGGTGACTTTGACTATGAATTTGTAAAAGCTATACCGGAGGGTAGAGCTTATAGACTTGAGGGTTATCTTTTCCCTGATACATATTACATAAGTGATAATGCAACATCTAAAGAGATAATTGATAAAATGTTAAGTCGTTTTTCTAGTGTGTATACTGAAGAAAATATAAAGAAAGCCGAGGACTTAGGTCTTACATTTGATGAGGCTATTATTGTGGCATCTATGGTTGAGGCTGAAATAGTTGCTCCTAACGAGCGACCAATTGCTGCAGGGGTTATATATAATCGTTTGGAGATAGGTATGCCATTACAGATAGATTCAACTGTGCTTTATGCTATGGAGGTTAAAAAAGAGGTTGTAACTTATGATGACCTTAAAGTATCCTCTCCGTATAACACTTATAAAAATAATGGTTTGCCGATAGGACCTATATCAAACCCAGGAGAGCTTGCCATAGAGGCTAGCTTAAATCCTGATGATAACAATTATATTTATTACGTTTTAAAAGATAGAACAAGTGGCGAGCATTACTATACAGATAATTATGACGATTTCCTTAAAGCTAAGGAAAGTTATAAGGCTCATTTTAACTAAGGGGAATAATTTATGAATTATGTAACAGAAGATTATTTAAATATGTATTTAAGAACTGTACAACCTAAGTATGAAGGTACTTTAGGGGAAATACAGGCTGAGGCAACTGAAAAAAATGTGCCTATAATACCTCACGAAACAGCTAGATTTTTAAGTGTGCTTTTAACACTTAAAAAGCCTAAGCATATTCTTGAAATAGGTACAGCAGTTGGATTTTCTTCAAGTCTTATGGCACAGTATATACCTGAAGACGGAACTATAACAACAATAGATAGATTTGAAGTTATGTTAAAAGATGCTAGGGTTAATATTGACAGAATGGGACTTAATGATAAAATAAAAATCTTAGAGGGAGATGCAAGCGATATACTTCCTACCCTTGAAGGTCCATATGATGTTATATTTATGGACGCAGCTAAGGGACAGTATAGCAATTTTCTTCCTCATTGTATAAGACTTTTATCAGTTGGTGGTATACTTATAGTTGATGACGTTCTTCAGGGTGGAGATATTGCCAAGACAAGATTTGAAGTGCCTAGACGTCAGAGAACTATACACAAAAGACTTAGAAATTTCCTTTGGGATATTTCTCACAATGATTGTTTAGAGTCATCAATAGTGCCAATAGGTGATGGTGTTGCACTTTGTATAAAAGTTAAGGAAGAATAATTAAAAAGGAGAAAATTATGATTAACAATAGAGTAAAACCTGAGCTTTTAGCTCCGGCTGGAGATTTAGAAAAACTTAAAATAGCTGTGCTTTACGGTGCAGATGCAGTATATATCGGTGGTGAGGCTTACAGCCTTAGAGCGAAAGCTAAAAACTTTGACTATGAAAAAATGAAAGAGGGTATTAAATTTGCCCACGACCACGGGGTAAAAGTTTACGTTACAGCTAATATATACGCTCATAATAACGATTTTAAAGGAATGGCAGAGTATTTTAAAGAGGTTGAAAGTGCTGGAGCAGATGCTATATTAGTATCTGACTTAGGTGTGTTCTCAGTTGCTAAAGAGGCTGTGCCAAATATGGAGATTCACGTTTCAACACAGGCAAACAACACAAACTATATGAGTGCTAATATGTGGTACAACTTAGGTGCAAAACGTGTTGTTGTAGCAAGAGAGCTTTCATTAAAAGAAATTAAAGAGATTAGAGAAAAAATACCTGCCGATATGGAGATAGAGGCTTTCGTTCACGGTGCTATGTGCATTTCATACTCAGGTAGATGTCTTTTAAGTAACTATTTAACAGGTAGAGATGCTAATAAAGGTGCTTGTGCTCACCCTTGCAGATGGAAATACTATCTTGTTGAGGAAAACAGAGAGGGCGAGTATATGCCTGTTGAGGAAAATGAGAGAGGAACTTATATCTATAACTCAAAGGATTTATGTATGCTTAACCATATTCCAGACCTTGTTGAAAGTGGTGTAGAAAGTTTTAAAATAGAGGGAAGAATGAAAACACCTTTCTATGTTGGAACAGTAATTAAGGCTTATAGACAGGCTATTGATGATTACTTTGAAGACCCAGAGAAATATGAAAAGAGAATACCTTATTATTTCGAGGAGATTTCAAAGGCTAGTCATAGAGATTATACAACAGCTTTCTACTATGGTAAACCAGGTGGGGAAGAGCAGGTTTACACAAGCAATACTTATATTAGAAACTATGACTTTATAGGTATGGTTAAAGAGGATTATGACCCTGAAACAGGCTGTGCTATAGTTGAGCAGAGAAATAAATTTGAAGTTGGCGAGGAAATAGAGGTTATGCCAGCTAAAGGCGAACCATTCAAAATGGTTGTAGAAAAAATGTGGAACGATAAGGGAGAAGAAATAACTTCTGCACCTCACCCACAGCAGATATTAAAAGTAAAATTTACACAGCCAGTTAAAGAATTTGATATGCTTAGAAAGGCTGTAAAATAAGTTTTTTTAAGAGCTGTACTATAAGTATAGCTCTTTGTATAATTTTGTAAATTATTTGACAAAATATTATGTTTAAAATATAATTATAATATTAATGTTTTATAAATATTTAAACAGGAGAGGGAAGAACTATGGAATTGACACAGTGTATAAATTACTTATTAACTACGGCTCAACACGCTGTATTTCAGTACCTTAGTGCCAAACTTTCCGAATATGATATAACTCCTTCTCAGTACGGCGTTCTAAGTTGTTTATGGGATAAAGGCTATGCTACACCTAAACAGATTGCTGAAACTTTATGTCTTGAAACTTCTACTATTTCAGGTGTTTTAGACAGAATGCAGAAGAAAAAACTTGTAGAAAGAATTGTAAATAAAGAGGATAGACGTGAGGTTAGAGTTGTAGCTACTGAAAAAGGTCAGATGCTTAAAGAGCCTATACAGGAGGTTATAGAGGAAGTTAATAAAGAGGTTCTGAAAATATTTTCGGAAGATGAAATAGCTGTTTTAAAAGATAACCTTAGAGCTATTGCATCAAGTGATTTTACATAATTTAAATGCCTACATTTTTGTGGGCATTATTTTTTATATTTTGTAAAGATGATATTGAAGCAAAATATATGATGTAGGATTTATATTATTAATTTTTACAATAATAAATTGTATTA
>JADIMX010000088.1 GCA_017694425.1 Candidatus Fimicola merdigallinarum | reverse complement strand
AATTGATAGAGAGGGTAACACCTACACTGTTGATACTATAGAGGAGATTAAGAGAATATGTGGACCTGATACCCATATTTATTTTATAACAGGTGCAGATACTATTGAGCAGATAATGACTTGGAAAAATCCGGAGAAACTTTTAAGTCTTTGTGATTTTATTGCTGTTACACGCCCAGGATATAAAAAGAATAAGCTTTATGAAGAAATTGAAGAGATAATGGATAAATACAAAAGCCGAATATACTATATGCAAGTACCTGCCCTTGAAATATCATCTTCTGATATAAGAAAGAAAGTTTCTGAGGGTAAGCCTATAAAATACCTTCTTCCGGAAAGTGTTGAGGAGTATATAGAAAAGGTCGGTCTTTACAAAAAACCTGTAAAGCGTGAGGTGAAATTTATGCTTGATAAAAGTGTTATGCAGGAAAAGCTTCAGTCATCACTTTCAATAAAGAGATATATACATACTCTTGGAGTGATGAAGGAGGCAAAAAAACTTGCTAAGATATATGGTAATGATGAACTTGTTGAAAAGTCTGAAGTTGCGGGACTTCTTCACGATTGTGCTAAAGATTACCCTGTTGATTTAAAGAAAAGACTTTGCAAGGAGTATCACGTACCTATTGACGATATTATGAAAGCTCAAATGGACCTTACACACCCATTTTTAGGTGCTGAGGTTGCAAAAAGAGAGTATCTTGTTGATGATGAAGATATACTTGATGCTATAAGATACCATACAACAGGAAGAAAAGATATGTCACTTCTTGAAAAAATAGTGTTTGTTGCTGATTATATAGAGGAAAATAGAAAGCCTTTTGACGGACTTGACGAGGCAAAAAGACTTGCTTATATTGACCTTGATTTAGCTATGAAATTTATACTTGAAAACACTATAAAATACGTTGAAGAAAGAAAATTAAAGTTACACCCATTGTCTTTAGAGGCTTTGGAGTATTACAAGAATAAATAGGAGGAATTTATGATTAGTACAATAGAGGCGGGAAAAGTTGCTAGAGAAGCTATTGAGGATAAAAAAGGTGAGGACATAAAAGTTCTTGACATACAGGGTATTTCAAATGTTGCAGACTGCTTTGTTATTGCTACAGGAAATAACCCAAATCAGCTTAGAGCTATGGCTGATGAGGTTGAGGAGAAACTTTTTAAAGAGGGTTATAGACTTCATCACTCAGAGGGCTACACAGCTGGGGAATGGATTTTATTAGATTTTGGAAATGTTGTTGTACATCTTTTTGACAAAAATCAGAGAGAATTTTACAGCCTTGATAGAGTTTGGGGCGACGCAAAAGAAGTATAATAAAAATGCCGGTATATGCCGGCTTTTTTGAAATGTGTTAAATATAATGGAGGTAAATATGCAGGTAAGATTACAGAAATATCTTGCTGATGCTGGTATTGCATCAAGAAGAAAAGCTGAAGAACTTATACAGCGTGGAAAAGTTTCGGTAAATGGTACTGTTGTTACTGAGCTTGGAACTAAAATTGATGATAAGACAGATACTGTAAGATATAACGGTAAAATCGTAAAACTTGAGTCTAAGAAGTATGTTTATATAATGCTTAATAAACCAGAGGGTTTTGTTACAACTGTAAAGGACCAGTTTAATAGACCGGCAGTAACAGACCTTGTTAAAGTAAAAGAGAGGGTTTTCCCTGTAGGTCGTCTTGACTATGACACATCAGGTCTTTTACTTTTAACTAATGACGGTGATTTAACTTATAAACTTACACACCCTAAGCACGAAATCGAAAAGACATATATAGCTAAACTTTTCGGTACACCTGATGTTAACGACATAAATAAGTTTAAGCGTGGTGTTCACGTTGACGGTAGAAAAACTTTACCGGCTAAGATAGAGATACTCGAAAAAGAAGAAAAATATTGTTATGCTAAAATAACAATAAAAGAGGGTAGAAACAGACAGGTTAGAAAGATGTGTGAGGCTATAAAGCACCCTGTCGCTATGCTTCAGAGAGTGGCTACTGGTGAGCTTGAGTTAGGTGACCTTCCAAAAGGTAAGTTTAGACATCTTACAGATAAAGAAGTTAGATATTTAAAAAATTTATAAAATATGATTTTTAAGTCGGTTTATTTTTAAGCCGACTTTTTTTATTTAGGTTAATAAACTTGAATACAAGGGTTTATTGCATTATAATATGAAAGATATAAATATAATTATGAGGCGATTTAATATGAAAACTAAAATATATTTTATAAGACACGGCGAAACTAGTTGGAACGTGGAAAAAAGATATCAGGGTTGGACTGATATAGAGCTTTCTGAAGTTGGAGTTAAACAGGCTAAGCTTTTAGGAGAAAGATTTAAAAACATAAATGTTGATAAAATATATGCGTCACCTTTAAAGAGAGCTTTTGAAACTGCAAGACAGATAGGTGAAAATACTGGAGTAGATGTGGTTATAGACGAAAGTTTTAAGGAGATTAATTTCGGTGAGTGGGAAGGTGTCACAATATCTGAACTTACTGAAAAATATGGTGATGAATATTTAAAATTCTTTAACACACCTTGGGCTACAACTTTTCCGGGAGATGGCTCTTTTAAAAATGTTGAGAGTAGAATGGCTAAAGGTATTGATAGAATACTTAAAGAGGATAAGGGTAAGAGTATTGTTATAGTTTCTCACGGAGGACTTTTAAAAATACTTCTTTTATATGTTATGGGGCTTCCGCAGGATTTTTATAAGAAAGTATGGCTTGATAATACAGCTGTTTCACTTATAGAGGTAAATAGCGAGGGGAAACCTTTACTTAGAATACTTAATGATAAATCGCATTTAGATAATATGTAAAAAAGGTGGTAGTCAATGGGAAAAATAATTGTTGTAGGTGGCGGGGCAGCCGGTCTTATGGCTGGTGGTCGTGCCGGAGAAAATGGACACGAGGTTCACATATATGAAAAAAACGACCGTTTAGGTAAAAAAATATATATTACGGGAAAAGGTAGATGTAATATTACAAATGCCGGTGATATTGATAATTTTATGGATAATATACCGGGAAATCCGTATTTTATGTATAGTGCATTCTACACTCTTGACAGTAAAGGAACTATAGATTTTTTTGAAAATCTTGGTGTAAAGACTAAAGTTGAGAGAGGAAACAGGGTTTTTCCGGTGTCTGATAAAGCTGGTGACGTTGTTAGAGCTTTGGAGAGATATGTTAAAAAGAATAATGTTAAACTTCATCTTGAAAGCCCAGTAAAAGAAGTACTTGTGGCTGATGGAAAGGTTAAGGGTATAAAACTTGTAAACGGCAAGGAAGTAGAGGCTGATGCTGTTATTGTTTCCACAGGTGGTCTTTCTTATCCAGGGACAGGCTCTACTGGTGACGGATATCGTTTCGCAAAGGAATTAGGTCATAAGGTTACAAAACTTTATCCTTCTTTAGTACCGCTTAAAGCTAAAGAAAATTGGTGCGAAAGACTTATGGGCTTAAGCCTTAGAAATATATCTATTGTTATAAAAAATAGTAAGGGTAAGAGCATTTATAAAGATTTTGGAGAAATGCTTTTTACACATTACGGTGTAAGTGGCCCTGTAATTTTAAGTGCTAGTAGACATCTTTTAGGGAAGCTTGATGAGGGCAACACTTTAACAATAGACTTAAAGCCTGCATTAGATGAGAAGAAGTTAGATGATAGGCTTTTAAGGGATTTTGAAAAATATATAAATAAAGACTTTAAAAATGCTTTAGACGATTTATTACCACAGAAACTTATACCGGTTATAATCGACCTTTCAGGTATTTCTCCTGAGAAAAAGGTGCACGATATAACAAAAGAGGAAAGAAAAAGACTTTGCAAACTTATAAAAGGGCTTACAATAACTATAACTGGTGTTACAGGATATAATGAGGCAGTAGTTACAAGTGGTGGCGTTGATGTAGATGAAATTAATCCGTCAACAATGGAGTCCAAATTAATTAAAAATCTTTACTTTGCTGGCGAAGTTTTAGATGTTGACGCCTACACAGGAGGGTTCAATCTTCAAATTGCATTCTCAACAGGATACTGTGCAGGTATGCACGCATTAGAAGAATAAGGGGGAATTTTTTTATGTCAGTTGTTTCTATAAGAGGAGCTATAACAGTTGAGGAAAACACAAGGGAGGAAATACTTGAAAAAACAGAAATGCTTTTAAAGGAGATTCAAAGAGCTAATGATATTAAGGAATACGAAATAATATCAATAGTATTTACTATGACTAAAGACCTTAATAAAGTTTATCCGGCTGTTGCAGCTAGAAATATGGGTATAAATCAGGCTAGTTTACTTTGTTATCAGGAGCTTGATATAGAGGGTAGTCTTGAGAAGTGTATAAGGGTTATGTACACCTGTGAAAAATCTTATAGACAGAAAGATGTAAGACACATTTATATGGAGGGTGCAAAAGTTTTAAGACCAGACCTTTCAAAATAAAGGAAATGAGGTAGAGTATAGTATGAGAAATATATCTGTTGCTGTTGACGGCCCGGCTGGAAGTGGAAAAAGTACAGTTGCCAAACTTATTGCTAAAAAGATGAATATTGTGTATATAGATACTGGTGCTATGTATAGAGCGGTAGGGCTTTACTGTTTAGAAAATGGTATCGATACAAAGAATGAAAGGGAAGTTTTAGATATTCTTCCTAAAATTGATTTAGATATAAAGGCGAATTCTAATGGTCAGACAATATTATTAAATGGTGTAGATGTTACATCTAAAGTTAGAACTCAGGAGGCAGGAAAATCTGCATCTGATGTGGCTCAGATTTTAGGAGTAAGAGAAAAACTTGTTGAGATTCAGCGTGAAATGGCAAAAGGAACATCTGTTATTATGGACGGTAGGGATATAGGTACAAATGTACTTCCTAATGCTGATGTTAAAATATTCTTAAATGCTACAGTTTTGGAGAGAGCAAAAAGACGTGTTGGTGAGCTTCAGGCTTTAGGCGAAACACCAGACCTTGAAAGCATTAAAGAACAGATTAGAAAAAGAGATGAAAATGATATAAATAGAGAACATAATCCACTTAGAAAGGCCGAAGATGCTTTTGAACTTGACACAACAGGTATGACAATAGAAGAAGTTACAGAAAAGATTTTAAGTATTATAGAAGAAAAAGTTAAGTAATGGAGGCTATTTTATGTTTTACAATATAGCGAAATACGTTTTAAGACTTATGTATCTTTTTATGTTTAGAGTAGAGGTAAGAGGAGTAGAAAATATACCGAAAGATGGTCCTGTTATAATATGTGCAAACCATAGTAGTAATTTTGACCCTATTTCTACTGCTATATATTCAAAAAGACCAGTTTGTTTTATGGCAAAAAAAGAGCTTTTTTCTAATGCTTTTATGAAAAGGCTTATGAAGTCATTGAATGCCTTTCCAGTAGATAGAGATTCAGCTGATATGAAATCTTTTAAAACTACACTTGAGATACTAAAAAAAGGCAAGGTTTTAGGAATATTTGCTCAGGGTAGACGTGTCAAAGAGGGTGAAAAAAATGATGCTAAGGCAGGAGTAGCTCTTTTTGCCCTTAAAGGAAATGCTGTGGTTATACCGGCAGGTATTTCAGGAAATTATAAACTTTTTTCAAAAGTTAGAATAAATTATGGAAAACCTGTAAATATTGATGAGTATAGAGGTAAACGTGTTAGAACAGAAACTTTAGAGCTTATTACAGAAAAAATTATGACTGAAGTTGAAAAACTCAGAACGGAGGAATAATAAATGGAGATTACCGTTGCAAAATCGGCAGGATTTTGTTTTGGAGTTAATAGAGCCATAGAGTCTTGTTACAACGAAATAGGTAAAGAAAAATTATATACATACGGTTCGCTTATACACAACAAAGAAGTTACAAAAGACCTTGAAAGTAAAGGTGTTAAGGTTATAGATAGCCTTTTAGGTATAGATGACGGCGTTGTTGTTATACGCTCTCACGGTGTAGGCAAGTATCTTTATGACGAGCTTGAAAGTAAGGGATTAAGATACATTGATGGAACTTGTCCTTTTGTAAAAAAAATACATAACATAGTTAGGGAGAATTTTGATAATAATAGAAATATTATAATTGTTGGAAATCCAGTACACCCAGAGGTTGTAGGTATAAATGGCTGGTGTGAAAATTCTGCTACTATAGTTGAAAGTTTGGAAGATGTTAAAAATATAAATATTTATAATGATAGAGAAACTGTATTAGTAGTTCAGACCACATTTAGGGTTACTAAGTTTGACGATATTGTTTCTGTAATAAAAGAGAAAATACCAAATCTTATTTCATATAATACTATATGTTCTGCAACTGATGAAAGACAGAGTGAAGCAATAGAACTTTCTAAAAAAGTTGACAAAATGATTGTAATAGGAGATAAAAGTAGCTCTAACACACAAAAACTTTATGAAATATGCAAAAAAAATTGTCGAAATACTTATTACATTGAAACAATTTGCGATTTAGTGTTGAATAATTTTAATACTAATGATAAAATAGGAGTAACTGCTGGTGCTTCAACCCCATCAGCTATAATTAAGGAGGTAATTAGGACTATGAGCGAATTCGAAACTCGAAATGCAAATATTGAGGAAGGGGAAAATATTTCATTCCAGGAATTACTTGACCAGTCTCTTGTTAGTTTACACACTGGCGATATAGTTAAAGGTACAGTTATACAGGTAGTGAATGAAGAGGTTTTTGTAAACCTTGGATATAAATCAGACGGAATTATCTCAAGAGGAGAATTTAGCAGTGATGCTAACGTTGTTCCAAGTCAGGTTGTAAAACCAGGAGATGAGATAGAAGTATTTGTTGTACGTGTAAATGATGGCGACGGAAACGTTTTACTTTCAAAGAAACGTATCGAAGCACAGAAAGGTCTTGAAGAAGTAGAGAAAGCTTTCAATGAAAAAGCTGTTGTTACAGGAAAAGTTACAAGCGTTGTTAAAGGTGGTCTTATTGCAATCGTTAATGGCGTTCGTGTATTCATTCCATCTTCACAGGTTTCAAACAAATTTGTTGATGACCTTAGTGTATTCAAAGATAAAGAGCTTTCATTCAACATTATTGAGCTTGACAGAGCTAAAAATCGTATAATCGGTGGACGTAAAGCTTTAATTGAAAAAGAAGAAAACGAAAAGAAAGCTGTTTTATTTGATTCTCTTGAAGTAGGTAAAAAAGTTACAGGTACAGTAAGTAGACTTACAGATTTCGGTGCATTCGTTGACCTCGGTGGAGTTGATGGACTTATCCATATTTCTGAAATGTCTTGGGGACGTATCTCAAACCCTAAAGATGTTTTAAAAGAAGGACAGACTGTTGAAGCTATCGTTCTTGATGTAGATAAAGAAAAAGGAAAAATTTCACTTTCTCTTAAAGATGCTGACAACAATCCTTGGAAAGTTGCTAGTGAAAAATACGCTGTTGGAACAGTTGTTGAAGGTAAAGTTGTTCGTATGGTACCATTCGGTGCATTCGTTGAGCTTGAGCCAGGTGTAGACGGACTTGTTCACATTTCACAGATTGCTGAAAAACACGTTGCAAAACCAGAAGACGAGCTTAAGATAGGCGAAGTTATTAAAGTTAAAGTTCTTGAATTTAACGAAGAACAGAAAAAAATCAGCCTTTCAAAAAAAGCAGTTGACGCTCCAGCAACAGAGGAAGCTACAGCTGAATAATTTAAAAATTGATATTTTAAATGCCATTTCATTTTGAAGTGGCATTTTTTATTGTCGCCGAATAGACTTGGGGTAAAAATTCTTATATAAAATTAAAACTCCTATTATAGAAAAAATTGGTTTAGCAACTAAAATAAAAATCATAGGAGGTTTTGTTATGTAATAAATAGTAGTGTAATTGTAAGACCATTGACTTCCTCTTTAGATACTTAAGGAAATAAAAAACTATAAAGACTTTAGCAGACTACCCGTTCAATGCGTGGTTTTAATTGTTATATTTATTAGTTAATATGAAAAAGTTATTTTTAAAAATTTATAAAAAACTACTTAAATTGGAATTTGTACCTTAATAATTACTGTATATTC
>JADIMX010000087.1 GCA_017694425.1 Candidatus Fimicola merdigallinarum | reverse complement strand
AAAAAGAGGGTAATGGATAAATCCAAAACCCCTCATAAATATTATAAATTATACACCAAGATATGGTTTAGGACTTGTGTGCTTACCGTTTTTTCTAACCTCAAAGTGACAGTGATTTCCTGTTGAATTTCCTGTACTTCCGGCTTTAGCAATAACTTGTCCTTTTGAAACACTAGCACCTTTTGAAACTACAAGACTTGAGTTATGACCATATAAAGTAACAAGTCCACCACCGTGGTCAATCATTACAGTATAACCATAACCATTCATATAACTTGCGTATATTACTTTACCAGACTGTGCAGCAACAATATTTGAGCCATATGGAGCTGGTATGTCATAACCTGTGTGGAACTCTCTACCACTACCGATAGGTCTTGACCTATAACCGTAACCACTACTTATGTATGAACGACCAGGAACAGGCCAAGAGAATTCTCCACCTGTATATGTTACATTGCCACTTGATGAGCTTGATGAGGAACTGCTTGAACCTCCACTAGCTTTAGCTATAAGACTTTCAACTTCCTCACTTGCTTTCTCCCAAGATGCAAGCTCCTGCTCATACTTTGTAGCATCAAGTTTATACTGGTTGTATGTATTCTGTTTCTCTGCAAGTTTAGCATTATACTCTGCTGTTTTCTCTTTCTGTTCAGCAACAAGAGTTTCTACCTGTGCTTTATCATTTGCAATCTCATTTGTTTTCTGCTCTATAAGTTTTTCGCTTTCTTTAAGCTCACCAAGAAGTTTGTTATCGTATTTCATTATATCGTTAACATACTGCATTCTTGAAAGAAAATCCGTAAAACTATCTGAACCTAAAACTATCTGAAGATAGCCTACTGAACCATTTTCGTGTAAAAATTTTATTCTATTTCCGAAGCTATCAAGCTGTGCTTCTTTCTTTTCAGTAGCCTCTTTAAGCTGTTTTTCAGACTCTACAAGACGGTTATTAACCTCATCTAACTGTGACTGTATCTCATTAAGGCGAGCTTCAGCCTCAGCAACAGTCTTATCAAGACTTTCAATTTCCTCACTTATAGTTTTCTGCTTCGCTTTATTTTCTTCTAACGCTTTCTGTGTCTTCTGTTTTTTGTTTGCTAATTCGCTCTGTTCTTTTTTAAGCTGGTTTAAAGTTTTGGCATCTGCCACCTGAACAAAAATAAGGGAAAAAGCAAGTGTCCAAGCGAAGAAATGCTTTAAATACTTTTTCATTATATTTGTTACCTCCAAAAAAAATTTATACTTTAAGATGTTTTCTTATTGAGCTAACACTTCCGATAACTCCAAGAAGGACACCTGAAAGTATGGAAACCGGAACAAGCACAGAGAAAATATCTATACTATGTCTAAAGGTTACCATATTTTCAATTATAGGTAGATTTCTATACACCATATCTACTATTTTACTGTATGATGGCCAAGAAATCAACATAGGAATTATAGAACCTATTAAACCTATTAAAACACCCTCTATTATAAAAGGCCAACGAATGAACCAGTCAGTAGCACCAACATACTTCATAATATTTATTTCATTTCTTCTGGAGTATACAGAAATCTTTATTGTATTCATAATAATAACAATAGATATTATGGCAAGTATTAGAATAATTACTATACCTGCAATTCTAACTATATTATTAACTTTAATAAGTATTTCTGTTTCTGTATGGGCATCTCTAACACTATCTATACCATCTATATTAGAAAGAGCAGAGGAAACGTCTTTTTGATACTCAACGCCGTCAAGAGTAATCTCAAAAGAGCTAGAAAGAGGGTTATTAGCACCGCTAAAACCGTCAAGTATACCCTCCATATCCCAGTCCTCCTGAAGCTCTTTTAAAGCATCATCAGGAGAAGTGTATGTAACCTGTTTAACGTGAGGTATATCTTTAATTTCGTTACTTATTCTCTGAACATCTTCACTTGTAAGCTCCTCATTAAGGAATACAGCAATACCTATGGAATCCTCCATCTGTTTTAAAACGTACTCTAAATTATTTACAACACAGTACGAAAACGAAATAATAAATATACAAGCAGAAACTATGGCAATAGATGCAATAGTCATAAGTCTATTTTTTAAAAGACTTGTAAATCCCTCCTCGAGGTAATATCTAATAGAACTAGGCCTCATCACTATAACCACCTTTTTCAACATCTCTAACTATAACACCTTTATTAAGTGTTACAACTCTTTTTTGCATTGCATCTACAATATCTTTTGCGTGGGTTGCAATAACAACAGTTGTACCTTTACTGTTTATATCCTCCAAAAGATTCATAATGCCCCAAGCTGTTTCAGGGTCAAGGTTACCTGTAGGCTCGTCAGCAATAAGAATTGGAGGGTTATTAACAATAGCCCTGGCTAAAGCCGTTCTCTGCTGTTCGCCACCGGAAAGCTGGTTTGGGTATGCACGCATTTTTTTCTGAAGTCCAACAAGAGAAAGCACAGTCGGAACATTTCTTTTTATAGCTTTTGACGGAGCTTCTATAACACGCATTGCAAAAGCAACATTTTCATATACAGTTTTATTCGGTAAAAGTCTGAAATCCTGAAAAACAACACCTAAATTTCTTCTAAGATAAGGTATATCTTTTCTTTCAATTTTAGTTGTATCAGTACCGTTTATTATAATTGAACCACTTGTAGGGTCAAGCTCTTTCATAAGAAGTTTTATTAAAGTTGACTTACCAGAACCACTAGAGCCAACTATAAATACAAACTCGCCTTTTTCAATATGTAAAGAAACGCCTTTTAATGCCTCAGAGCCATTAGGATAGACTTTTCTTACATTTCTTATATCTATCAAAAAAATCTTCCTTTCTCACCTATAAAAAAGACAGGAAACGCCCTTTTATATTTTTACGCCCCTGTCCCTTTATTCAAATTTTCTAAATTTTAGTAAGACATTTTATCCATATAAATCATATATTTGCTTACCATAAGAGTTATCTTGAATATAATAGCATCATCAAAGTTTCTAAGGTCAAGACCTGTCATTTTCTGAAGTTTGTCAAGTCTATATACAAGAGTATTTCTATGGATATAAAGCCTGTCTCTTATACACATCTCCGAGCCCACGAGAC
>JADIMX010000009.1 GCA_017694425.1 Candidatus Fimicola merdigallinarum | reverse complement strand
CTTCATATCTCTCAACTCCCATCTTTAAACATTTACTCTTCTAATAAAAATAATAATATAAAACTATATTTTATGCAAATAAAATTGATTAATTTTTAATTACAAATATATAAATTTTTCCTTAAAATCTGCAAACCCCTATTAAATTTTCGCCGTCTATTTTTTCAACAGCAACATTTACTATCTGATTTACAACATTTTTATCTGATTTCGCAATAACTTTTACATAGTTACCTGTATGTCCCTCGTAAACTCCCTCAGATGTAGCTTTTTCAAAGAGAACCTCCACAGTTTCACCTATATATTTCTCCATAAATTCCTTAGCCATTTCATCAGCTAAAGCTATAAGTTTTTTGCTTCTCTCCTGTTTTACAGAGTTTAAAAGCTGGTCTTCTCTCTCAGCTGCCGGAGTACCTTTTTTAGGTGAGTAAGGGAACACGTGTATTTTAGAAAAGCCTACTTTTTTAGCAAAGTTATAGCTTTCAATAAAATCTTCCTCTGTTTCCCCTGGGAAACCTACAATAATATCAGTTGTTATAGCCACATCAGGCATATATTTTCTAAGGAGTGTAACAGCCTCGAAAAATCTTTCTGTTGTATATTTTCTATTCATAGCCTTTAAAGTTTTGTCGCAACCACTCTGAAGTGATAAGTGGAAGTGGTGACAAACCTTAGGTAATTTAGCTATTTCAGAAACAAATTCTTCTGTCATTATATTAGGCTCTATTGAACTAAATCTTATTCTTGAAATACCGCTAACTTCGTGAACCTTTTTTATAATACCTAAAAGGTCTATAGTCTTAATATCTTTACCGTATGATGCAACGTGTATACCTGAAAGAACAATTTCTTTAAAACCATTGTCGGCAAGAACATTAACCTCTTTCATAATATCCTCAGGGTCACGGCTTCTTATTGGACCTCTAGCATATGGTATTATGCAGTATGAACAGAACTGGCTACAACCGTCTTGAATTTTTAAGTAAGCTCTAGTTCTATTTTTAAGTCTGTGTATCTTAAGATGTTCAAACTCTCTTTCTTTCATAATCTCAGAAACGTGACTTTCCGGAGCATTGTCGTTTTTATAGTTTTCAACTATATTTACAATTTCGCTTCTCTCTTTCGTTCCTACAACTATGTTAACACCCTCAATTTTCATAACTTCATCAGGGTTAGTCTGTGCATAACAACCAACAACAGCAACTAAAGAATCTGGGTTCTGTCTTTTAACCTTTCTTATAAGCTGTCTTGATTTCTTATCACCAAAATTTGTTACTGTACACGTGTTAATAACATATACGTCTGCTTTATCATCAATTCCTACAACATCATAGCCTTTTTCTTCAAAAAGCTCTGCAATCGCCTCACTCTCATACTGGTTAACTTTACAGCCGAGGGCATAGCTAGCAACACTTTTCATTTTTCCACCTCTTCTATATAAATAAACTAAACTTAAAGGGTATCAAATGACACCCTTTTCAATAAAACTTTCTATGGTTTTAACAACACCACATTCATTATTGTCATAATCTGTAACATAGTTGGCAAATTTCTTAACTTCATCAGAAGCATTTTTCATAGCATAACTGTAATGAACCTCTTTAAACATTTCAATATCGTTAAAGTTATCGCCAAAAGCTAAAGCCTCATTTCTTACTATGCCAAACTTTTCAAAAACTTTCTTTATTGCTGTTCCTTTAGAAACACCTTTGTTTGTTATATCTATCCAACCAAAGCCAGAACCTGCTATATCCACAACACTTCCAAACTTTTCATTAAGAATTTTAAAAGCCTCATCAGTGTCAAAACCATTATAGTTTACACTAATTTTTAATATATCGTCATCTACATTAAGAAGACTATCAATAAACTTCATTTTATAGTTAAAATTTTCGTCACCTAAAATTTTTATTATATCATCATTGCCCTTTTCTTCTACATAGACATAATTCTTACAACATAAAATAGGCTTTCCAAAACCGTCATTTATAATGCTTTGTACTATTTTTTGCCATAATTCTTTTTCTAAAGAGTTTGAATAAATTTCCTGTCCATTATGAACAACATAAGCTCCATTTTCAGCAATAAATACCATATCATCAGTATAACCCTCAAATGTATTTTTAAGACTTAAATACTGTCGCCCACTAGATGCACAAAACTTAATATTTTTACTTCTAAGATAATCTATTGTCGAAAAAACTGATTTATGTATTTCTCTTTTGTCGTTAGCAAGAGTACCGTCTATATCTGTTGCAATAAATTTTATCATATTTTCACCTTAACCTTAAAAATAATGGAAGTATCTTAATTGCCACACTGTAATCCTTGCCAGAAAGCCATAAAACATAGGGTCTTAAAAGCTCCCATTTTTTAGACTTAGTTTCAAGTCTTGAAGATATCTCATCTATCTCCTGAAGTTTTCTTATAATTTCCTCTTTTTCGAATATAGGTATATTATCCATCATACCTATGTCAATTATAATATCCGAGATACTAGCTGTACTATCAATATTATTGTTTTGGTTCTCACACTCTATGTAATACTCTAAAAGACCTCTGTTACTGTATCCGTTTCCTTTAAACATTTCAAGTCTTTTTATTATTTTCTCTACGTTTTCCCTATATATAGATGTCATTTCAACAGTATTACTATAAGGAGATATTACAGCTAATCCGTCTGCAATATTCTTAACTACTTCTATATATTTAAAAAGAAGATAATTAAAAAGCTTTTCCATAGTTTCCTTATCGTGAGAATAATCTCTTAAAATACTACGGCTTGTATCTATATCTTCATTAACCATACCAACAATATTTTCACTCATTAGCTATACCTCCCTTATTTTATAGTATATCATAAAATTACAATAAAATCTTTTAAAATGACAAATTAAATAAAAAAATTAGGGATACTTTTTAAGTACCCCCTCAAAAATTATTTATATTCTTCTAATATATCTTTAAAAACGCCTTTTGCGTGTTCCTTACACTTTTTACAGTCAGTAGCTATTTTAAGCTCTTTTTTAAGCTCTTTCCAGTCAGTTACGCCACCTTCAACTGCCTTAATTATTTTCTTAACAGTTATATTATAGCATTTACATATAACTTTATCCTTTTTCATAATTTTCCTCCTAAGTATATAATTAAATAAAGTGTATCATAATTATCAACTTTATTCAATATATTTCTAAAGTTTTTTTGCCATTTCACAAGCCTGTATTATATCTGAAAATTCATCAGTAGCAACCATAAACCTACTGTTATGGCAAAACTTTAGTGTTTTTATACCTGTAAGTGCCACAAGCTCCTCCTTGCTTTTACCTGCCCATTCCTCCGGAAAATTAACTCTAGGCTCTTTATCCTTTCGACTTTTAGGCACAACCTGAGCATTATATCCACCTCTATCTGATGGGAAAACCACAAATTCGGCATTAGTATCCACAAGAACTTGTTTCCAAGGTATAAACTTTGGAAGAACGACTATTTTATCTTTAGCCTTGCTAAAACATTCCTTTACTGTGCTATTACCTCTGAAAAGAGAAAGTGTGTAATCAAATTTTTTTGTAAGTATAGTTTTGGCAAAGTCAACGGCCTCAAAGAAACACTCATCTGATGTTTTTAAAGAGTCCCAAGTAGGATTAAAAGATGTTATTATATCCGAAACATCATTGCCACAGCCTGTATTGTCATCAAGGTCAATAGGCTCTACAAATTTCTCATCAAAAAACTCCCACTCATCACCTAATATTTCCTTGCCAAATCTCTCCCACAAAAGACCAAAAGAGGCGTAGGGATTTCCGTTAGCACGCACTCTGGCATCACTTTGGTGGTGGTCAAACTCACCTAAACCTATGTCAAACACAATGCCGTCAAAATCCTCTGGCACTTCAAAACCTCTTTCAATTTTTATATCAGGATAAAGTATTTTTAAAAGTGCAGATGAAAAAACGTCATCAGCGTGAAACTTACCTCCGTGAGTAAATGCTTTTTCTACATTCATTAAAATCAACCTCTCTTATGGTCTAAAATAGTTAAAATTCTTAATCTAATGCAATGTTAAAATATCCATTAAAAACACCGTCAATACCTTTAATAGAGCCAAAAGGAATATCATTACCCTCTACATTTCTTTTAACATCTATTCGTGTATACACACTTTTACAACCTTCTTTTTTCGCTATAAGATTTAAAACATCTTTTAAATCCCCGTCAGCGATAACGCTTTCTCTAGCAAAAAATCTGTCTTTATCAATATATCCCATTACAGCATACTTATTGCCATTATAAAAAATAGAATAATTTTTCCCACCTACAAATTCATTTTCTTTAAGGGCGTATTCTAAGGACTCCTCACCCCAAGAAACGTATCCGTCACAAGAAAACATATTATCCCTAAGTAATTTATATTCACTAGGCTCTACACCGTAAGATATATGAATATTTTTATCGCTATCAAAAACATCAAAACTAACTTCTTTTAGATAAAAAGCTTTATTGTACCCTCTGTCTTCATAAAATTTAAAAAGACTTTCTGATGCTGGTACAAGAAAAGTTCCATCTAAATCAAAATTTTTATTGGCATACTCCATAAGCTCTGTACTTATTCCTCTGCCTCTGTACTTCTCAAGAGTTGAAACAGCATATACATAGCCAACCTTTTTACACACACCATTTAAAATAAGGTTAGCATAAAATACAAAAAGCATAGCAACAGGTATACCGTCAACAATTTTTACAACCACGCTGTCATCACTATATCTATTGTTAAAAAAGAAGTCTATATAACTATCATTATCTTTAAAACATTCTTTCCATATTTTTTTAAGATATGGTATATAAGAGCTTTTTCCCTTAGTTATCATTTTTCCTCCTTGAGAGTAGCTGTATATTTTTCAAGTAATATATCAGGAACGTAAGAAAGTTTAGCCTTTCTAAGTCCCTCATCACCTGTATCTTCCTCTCTGTTAACGTATTTAAAATCTTGACAAGCATTTAATATAAACTGCTGATTTATCATAGGATAAGCCCCCTGTATTGAATGGAAAGCCTTTTCTATGTTGACATCAAGTGTATCTGAATTTAAATGACTAGCCATAGTATAGGCTACTATTTTACCGTCTTGTCTAATAATACCGCCAAGCATTTTTAATTCAAAGAAATGGTCAAAAGCTTCTTTTACAGCGAAAAGCTCGTCTTTTAAACTATCCTCATTTTCACCACCGTAAAGTTTGCCCCATTCTTTATTCATTTCATAACACTCAGCAATGTTTTCCTCTGTTATAGGCTCATAAACCCAGTTAGGATTATCCTTAAATCTAGCTATATGATTTCTCTTTCCGTGAAGTTTTCTACCTGAAAGTGTTGATAATCTTGACACCTCATATAAGTAGTCAAATTCATCTCTTTTTGGCTCAAAGTCAAATTTATC
>JADIMX010000086.1 GCA_017694425.1 Candidatus Fimicola merdigallinarum | reverse complement strand
AATCTAAAGTGACCTGGGCAACTAAAGGCAGAGCCTGGAGTTGAAAGTATTCTAAATTCTTTTGCTGTGTTACAGAATTCTTTGTCATCAGCTATAAGTGTTTTTGGGAACATATAGAATGCACCCTCAGGCTTTACACACTCAAAGCCTAAGTCTGTTAACATATTGTATAAAAGTTTTCTGTTTTTATCGTAAGTTTCAAGGTCTGCCTTTTCCTCCATACAGTAAGGTAAAACTCGCTGGAATAGGGAAGGGGCATTTACAAAGCCTATAATTCTATTTGCCACGTTTAAAGCGTTCATCATTTCTTCAAAACCGTCAAGCTCGCTGTTTACTATTATGTAGCCGATACGCTCTCCAGGAAGTGAGAGGGATTTGCTAAAAGAGTAAGCAACGAAAGTATTTTTATAGTACTTTGATACGAAAGGTACAGTAAGTCCATCATATATAAGTCTTCTGTACGGTTCGTCAGATATAAGGTAAATAGGGTGACCTATTTTTTCCTCGGCTTCGCAAAGTAGGGCTGAAAGTTTTTTTAAAGTTTCTTCCGAATAGACAACACCTGTTGGATTATTAGGTGTGTTTATAATGACAGCCTTTGTTTTCTCTGTTATTTTATCTTTAAAAGATTCTATATTTAACTGGAATGTTTCGGTGTCAGCCTCAACTACCACAAGTTTTCCGTCATAATTTTTAACGTAAGCGTTATACTCTCCAAAGAATGGGGCAAATACAATAACCTCATCATCAGGGTTAAGTATAGACTTAAGTATAATATTAAGTCCACCAGCAGCACCGCAAGTCATAACTACGTTTTCAAATGTAAAGTTTGTGCCAAATTCTTTATTTGTTGAGTTTGCCACAAATTCTCTTACATCTTCGTAACCGGAGTTGTTTGTATAACCGTGAACATAGTTAGGAGTTTCTTCGTTTAATATTTTTATTATTGCATCTTTTACGGACTGTGGAGGTTCAACACTAGGGTTTCCTAAGCTGAAATCGTATACATTTTCAGCACCGTAAAGGGCAGACATTTTTTTGCCCTCCTCAAACATTGCTCGTATAACAGAGCTGTTTTGTGTAAAGGCTTTCATTTTTTCGGAAATCATTCTTCATTACCTTCTTTCGCAGACTTTGTAGTTTTAAATTCTTTTTTATATACTTTGACAATTCCGTAGCGTGACATTTTGAAAAATGTTACGGCACGCTTGCCTTTTGTTATAACCTTAGTAGGTATTTTTTTAATTCGTCTTACTGCTTTTTTAGTAGGTAGCTTACTTATTATTAAAGGTACTGTGGTGTGTGGCTGTTTCTCGGCTTCGATTACACTTGCGTAAAGCTCATCTACTCTAAGTGCGAAGTTTTCAACAGAAAGCTCCTCCATAACCTCTATGGCATTTTCGGAGTAGGCTTTTAAAGTATCCTTATCGTTTAATATCTTTGCTACCATTTCAGGCAATTCCTCCGGCGTATCAAAGAGGAAACCTGTTTTTTCAGGTATTACAATGTTTTCAAGACATTCATCACGCCTTGCAATTACAGGTAATCCACCGGCCATAGCCTCTGCAAAGGTAAGCCCTTGAGTTTCGGAAGTTGACGCACTTATAAATAAGTCGCCTAATTGATAGTATTTTCCTATTTCAGACCAAGGCTTAGCACCTGTAAATATTACGTTGTCATTAAGATTAAGACTTTCAACTAATTTTTCAAGCTCTGGTCTTTCGGGGCCGTCACCGACAATTACGAATTTTAAGTTTTCTATATTTTCAAGAAGTTTAGGCATAGCATTTATTATTACATCAATGCTTTTTTCCTGTGCTAATCTTCCTAAATATAATATAGTAGGGTCTTTAGGATTAAGACCTATTTCTTCTTTTAATTTATCTATTTCTTCCTTAGAAAAGTTGGAGCGTTTGAAAAGCTCTGTATTTATTCCGGTAGGAATTATCTCTATATCCTTTTTAACACCGTATTCTGTAAGGGAATCATAAACCTTTTTAGTTGGAGCAATAACAGCCCCAGCCTTGTTGCAGAAAGATTTGCTAAATTCCTTTGCCATATTAGGCGTAATAAGGTTTCCTTTAGCCACATAGTGAACGTAGTCAACATACATAGTGTGGTATGTATGCACAGTTGGAATATTTAAAGTTTTAGATAACATTCTGCCAAAAAGACCGAGAGAAAATTCAGTCTGAGTATGTATTATATCCAGTTTTAAATGTGCTATTTTGTTTAATGCACGAGGTGTATATAAAAGACCAACTCTAAAGCCTTTAACCATAAAAAATGGCATACTAGGCATACGAATAACGTCTTTTTCATCTTCAGTTATTTTAGGGTCAGAAGGTGTGAATATATATACATTG
The DNA here is from genome assembly GCA_017694425.1 of Candidatus Fimicola merdigallinarum. Lineage (GTDB taxonomy): Bacteria > Bacillota > Clostridia > Lachnospirales > Anaerotignaceae > Fimicola > Fimicola merdigallinarum. The sequence goes on along the minus strand of JADIMX010000086.1, from coordinate 17,194 downwards.
TGACCTCTTTTTCTAAGTCCTTCAGCAAGTGTATGTACAGAAGTTCCAACTCCATTTATCTGTGGAAAGTATGTATCTGTAAATAAACCTATATTCAAAATATGTCCTCCTTAATTTAATTATATTAAGAATTTTAATACAACTGTTTCCAATAAGCAACAAAAATAAGTATTGCTCTTTTAAAAATACAGATGTTAAAGGTTATGTTTTGTGATAAAATATAGAATTAGGTAGGGAAGGAGTTTAAAAATGAAAAATAATTTGAATGAAAAGCAACTTGAGGCTGTAAACCATTTTAAAGGGCCTATGATAGTTTTGGCAGGGCCGGGAAGTGGAAAGACTACAGTTGTTACATATAGAGTTAAAAATCTTATAGAAAATTATAATGTTATGCCTTCTAATATACTTGTTATAACCTTTACCAAAGCTGCGTCAGTGGAGATGAAAGAAAGGTTTTTGGCTATGAATGTTGAAAATGGTGAGAGAGTGACTTTCGGTACATTCCACGCACTATTTTTTAGAATAATAAGACTTTATTGTGGGTACACAACTGAAAATATAATATCCGAGGAGGAAAAGTGGAACTTTCTTAGAAACACCATAAATGAAAGTGAACTAGATGTTGATGATGAGGACGAATATATAAATACATTTATATCAGAGTTTTCACTTATGAAAAATGAACTTATGGATATTAAGACTTATAAGGCAGTAAATATGCCTGATGATGAGTTTAAGTTTATGGTGAAGAAGTATGAGGGATACAAAAGCAGAAATGAAAAAATAGATTTTGATGATATGCTTTATATCTGTTACAAGGTTTTAAGTGAAAATGATGACGTTTTGTCTATGTGGCGAAATAAATATAAGTACATACTAATAGATGAGTTTCAAGATATAAATAAGGCACAGTACGAGTGTATAAAAATGCTTGCAGAACCAAATAACAATGTGTTTGCAGTAGGTGATGATGACCAAAGTATATACAGCTTTAGAGGTGCAAGACCTGACTTTTTAATAGATTTCCCTAAAAATTTTGAAGGTACTAAAAAAGTTGTTTTAGATATAAACTATCGTTCTACAGATAGTATTATAAAACTTAGTAGTCGAGTTATAAGAAATAATAAGAATAGGTATGAAAAGAATGTAAGAGGTACAGGCAAAGCTGGAAAGGTAGCAATACTTTTAAAGCCGGATAATACTTCTGTTGAGGCAGAGCTTATATGTGAGAGAATACAAAAACGTATTGACAATGGTATACCTCTTAGTGAGATTGCAGTTATATATAGAACTAATACGCAAGGTGGAATTTTTGCTAGATTTTTAAGCGATAAGAATATAGCCTATAATCTTAAAGATAGTATACTTAATATATATGACCACTTTATAACAAAGGATATTATTGCCTATATGCGTTTTGCCAAGGATACAACTAGAAATAGCGACCTTGCAAGAATTATAAATAAGCCTAAAAGATATATAAGTAAGGATACAATAGCAGAGGCTCAAAAACTTTCTGGACCACTTATAAAAACATTGTATCAGTTGCCTAGTCTTAGAAGTTTTCAAGAAAAAAGGTTAGACGAGCTTTTATCCCACGTTTTTCAGATAAAGAAAAGGAAGCCTTATGAGGCTATTAAGTATATAAGAAATATAGTTTCCTATGATGATTATTTGGAAGATTACGCAGAGTATAGAAAGACAAATATACTTTCTTTAAAAGAGATAGCTGATGAAATACTAGAGAGTGCAAAAGATAAGGAAACTTTTGAGGAGTTTTTTGAGTATATAGATGAGCTTTCAGAAAAAATAAAAAAAGATAAGAAAAATTTCGGTAAGAATTTAGAAAATGCAGTTACTCTTTCCACAATGCACAGTGCAAAAGGTCTTGAGTTTGACACAGTATTTATACCTAGTGCAGTTGAGGGAGTTATACCACACGAAAAGAGTAAAACACAGGAAGAAATAGAGGAGGAGAGAAGACTTTTTTACGTTGGTGTTACAAGGGCAAAAAATAGACTTTATATATCGGAAATTGCCGAAAGATACGATAAAACTACAAAGCGTTCACGATTTATAAAGGAACTTATGGATAAATAATCCATTGTATATTTTTATTTTTAAACTTATAATTTATATGAGCAAAAATCGATAGTTACATAATATACTTTTTTAAGAAATTTTAAGATATTTTTAATTTTTGGAAATATATGTTTAGTGTATAATTGAAACATATAGCAATAAGAGGGGGTATTTTATGAACAGTAAAAAGAGAAAAATGGTATCATTTTTGGCAATTTTGCTAGTGATAATAATGATAATAGGAACTATCGCACCATTTGCTCAAGTAATATTTGCATCACCTGTAACAACTACAAGTACAGGTGTAGGAAACGAGGAAACAGGTGGTAAAACATCTGTTTCTTCTGTTATAGAGAATAATTCTTTTGATATTACAGCAGATATTGGCTTTGACGGTGAGTACATAGTTGGAAGTGAAGTGCCAGTAAGAGTTACCATTAAAAACAATGGTGAAGATTTTAAAGGTAGACTTGATTTAAAAGTATACTTATCCTATGATGACTCAGTTTATGGATATGGAGAGCCTAGAAAATATGTCATATACTATGTAGATGTTGACCTACCTAAAGGAACTATTAAGGACTATTCTATTGATAGTACTATAAATACTTTAAATACATCATTGGAATTAAGCCTTAAAGATAATAAAGGTAAAACAGTATATAGAAATAATTTTCCGGTAAAGGGTTTAAGTCCAGATACAATAGCAACAGCAATTATTACAGATAATCCACGAGAAATGGACTATATAAAAGGCTTAGACCTTTATATGGATAAAGATGAAAGTTATAAAACAAATGAGAAGATAATAGTTTATGATGAAAGCAATTTCCCTAATAAAAAGACAATTCTTGATAGTTTTGAAAATATAATAATAACTAATTTTGATTCAAGTTGGTTAGATGAAAATCAAGTAAATGCTATATTAAGTTGGGTAGAAAATGGAGGAAACTTATTTTTAGGTACAGGAGAAAATGAGAATAGAAGTATTTCAGCTTTTGAAGATACTTTTAAAGTTTCTGCATCAAATCCTAGTGGTAAAAACTTTTTAGTAAATACAGGGCTTTCAGGTATGCAGACTTGCGATATAGTAGGGGAAGGATTTAACACAATAGTTGAAGATAGTGGAGTACCACTTTTTGTGTCTAAAAAGGTTGGCAATGGTAATGTAGTAGTTGCAACTTTTGATATGGCTTTAGCACCTTTTTCAACATACTCTGGCAATAATAATATTATAAAATCAGCTTTTGAAAATGGTGGCATAAATATATTAAGAAGTGATGAAAGCTCATTATTAGAACGTATGTGGAATTATGAATCATCTGAAGTTATGACAATGGGCGAAACCGGTATTAATATTATATTTATATTTATTATACTTTACATAATATTTGTTGGGCCTGTACTTTACATTATTCTTAAAAAGAAAGATAAGAGAGAATATGGTTGGTTTATTATACCTATAGCATCAATAATTATGACAGTTGCAGTTTTTGGGGTAAGTAAAATTTACGGATACAATAAAGGTATAATGGGTGTTGTTTCAACTGTTGACCTTAATAGTGATGATGGCTTTGGAAATGCTTACATATCAGTATCGGCAAAATCTCCTAATGCAGGTAAAGTTTCTTTAAAACTTTCTGAAAAATTACCTTTAAATTTATTTTTATATGACTCATACAGAGTTAGTGATGATGATTTTATAGCTGAAGTTAATGTTGGAGATGAAAGTGCTATTTCATTCAATAATACAGAAAAGTGGGACGATAATAATATTCTTGTAACTAAAAAAGTAGATATGGGTGGAAATTTTGATTTTGACGCATCAATTCAGGGAAATATTTTAAAATTAAATATGAATAATAAAACATCACATAACTTTGAAAATCTTATATTAAATATAAGAAATATGTCATTCCATTTGGGGGATATAGCATCTGGTGAAAGTATTGAGAAAGATTTAGACCTTAGCGATAACACATTATATATTAATAAAGGGTTATTAAATGGTGTAGATGTATATTTAGGCTCTGATAATGGATATTATGACCTTGAAAATATGTATAAATCTAATGAATATACAAAAAAACAGGTTTTTAACGACTATGTAAGAGGTTCTGTATTTGGAAGTAATATGGATAGTGAGTACTTGAGATATTCAGAAATGGGAGAAGAGGCTAAAAACGGTATTACTATGAGCTTATATATGTTTGATAGCGACAGTATTTTAAATGATGGTAGCCTTATAAATGGAAAAGCTCCTATTAGCCTTATAAATAATGTCTACTATATAGACAAAGTTATAAGCTATGGGGATATGGATAGTTACGATATACCAGATGGTATGATACTTCCAACTGTTCTTGATAATGAATCACAGGGAGTTTTTGATTATAATGTAGATGAGAACTATTTATATGTTTATTCTGATAAGGATATTTCTTTAGAAAATAATACATCAGTAGGTGCTGAAGTTTCTATGATATTTGATATGCCTATAAAATCAAATATAAAATCTTTTAAAATATCAGGTTACAATATGCCTTCGGTTAAAGAGGAAATATACAATGTTAAAACAGGTGCATATGAAACTTTAATTTCTGGTGATATAACAGACATAAATTCATACATAAATGAAAATAGAGAAGTTAAAATTAAAATAAGCTATCCTTTAGAACATAAAGAGTATATATTCCCAACTATAAGTGTAAAAGGAGGTAATGCTGATGCTTGAAATAACTAACCTTGTAAAGAAATACGGAAACTTTACAGCTGTTGATAATCTTAGCCTTAAAGTAAATAAAGGCAGTATATACGGTTTTGTCGGCCCTAACGGTGCTGGTAAAACTACAACTATGAAGATTATATCAGGGCTTTTATCATCTACAAGTGGCTCTGTAAAAATAGATGGTGTAGAAGTTTCTGATAATCCTAAGGCTTTAAGGGATAAAATAGGTTATATGCCTGACTTTTTCGGTGTGTACGATAATCTTAGGGTTTCTGAATATATGGATTTTTATGCAGGGACATATTACATACCATATAAAGATAGGGAAAGTCTTATAGATAATCTTTTGGAACTTGTAGACCTTTCTCATAAAAAAGATAGCTATGTAGACTCTCTTTCTCGTGGTATGAAACAGAGGTTATGTTTAGCTAGAAGTCTTATACACGACCCACAGCTTTTAATACTTGACGAGCCGGCAAGTGGTCTTGACCCTAGAGCCAGAGTTGAAATGAAAGAGATATTAAGACAGCTTAGGGATATGGGAAAAACTATAATAATAAGCTCTCATATATTGCCTGAGCTTGCAGAGATGTGTACGGAAATAGGCATAATCGATAAAGGAAAACTTTCAGCACAGGGTACAGTTGCTGAGATTATGCGAAAACTTTCTAAGAAACGATTTATAAATGTAAAGGTTCTTGAAAATAAAGAAAAACTTGTAAAAATATTATCTGAAACACCTTACATAAGCGATATAACAGAAAATACAGATGATGTAGAGTTCGCCTTTGACGGTGGCGACGTAAAACTTGCTGAGTTTTTAAGATATATAGTTTCAGAGGAAGTACCGGTTGTAAGCTTTAAAGAAAAAGAGGGTAACCTTGAAGAGATATTTATGACAATAACAGGAGGTGAAGAAAAATGATGATTAATCCTATTGTAAGACGTGAGGCTAAAACATCTTTAAGAAGTTTTAAAATGTTTATTGCCATAGCTGTCTATACATTTTTAATATATATATCAGGCCTTGCATATGTAAAAGGTGTTATTTCTAATGGATATACTGGTCTTGATATATCATCACTTTCCTTTGTTTACGTTCTTCTTATTATACTTCAGTTTGGAATGACTGCAGTTTTAATACCAGCTCTTACAGCAGGAGCTATAAGTGGCGAAAGAGAACGACAAACATTAGATATACTTCTTGTAACAAAAATGTCTACAGTTTCAATAATATTAGGAAAACTAGCGTCATCAATAAGTTTATTTATACTTATGATGGTGGCCACTTTACCTGTATTCGGAATAGTATTCTTTTTCGGTGGAGTTTCTTTAATACATCTTTTAACACTTGAAATATATATAACAGTTTTTGCTGTTATGGTAGGTTCTATTGGTATATTTTTCTCAACTATTTTGAAAAAGACTATACCAGCTATGGTTGTTACATATATTGTTATAGGAATTTTGTGCATACTTCCTATTGTTGTTGTAGCTATTTATGAACTTTATACACAGAGATTGTATTTAAGTTCGGTATCGGGTGCATCTGTTTATATTATAAATTCGATAAACCCTGCATTTAGTATCTTAAACCTTATAGATAATCAAATGGGTTCACAGAGAATAATGGGAATGCTTTTCGGTTATACAGATAATGTTGATATGGCTTTACTATTTTTACAGAAATATACCTACATAATAAATATATTTATAAATTTAGGTATAACAGCTTTATTTACATTTCTTTCTTCAAAAATACTTAGAAAAAGTAGAGATTAATGATAGGAGGTGCTGTTTGTGAATGAATTTAAAAGGCTTTTAAGACCACTTAGGATTAAGCTATTTTTGGAAAGCTATATAAATAGATTTTTCCTTGTAGGTAGTATATTTATTTTAATAAGTATAATTTTTGAGATTATATCAAAGTTTGTTACAATGCCATATAAAAATATTATATACAATAGTTTTTTAATACTTTCATTTGCAGTACCTTTTTTCATTGTTATTTTTAGGGATAGAATAGATTACTTTAAAACTGCTAGAAAGTGTGACTTTCTTGGATATAATGAAAGATTTATAACATCATATGAGATACTTTGCAAAGATAGTAATATAAGTGATATTGAAAGTAAAGTAGTTTCTGATACTTTGGCTATTGCAAAAAGTGAAGATATATCTAAAAAATATAGAATAACATTACCTAAAAAACTTATTTTAATATTTACTGTCATTTTAATTTGTTTTTTTACTGTTGGATTTGTAAAGCCTTACGGAAAAGAAGATTTTGAAATACTTATAAATAATCAGCTTGAGGCTATTGACGAGGAGATTTCAAAGGCAGAAAAAAATGAACTTATATCAAAAGAAGAACTTAAAGCTGTAAAAGAGCAAATTAAAGATTTGAAAAAAGAGCTTAAAAACTCTGTAAAGAAAGAGCAAGGGCTAGAAAGCCTTGAGAAAGCTGAGCAGGAGCTTAAGAAATTAGAAAAAGAAAGTTATGACAGTAATGCTAAAAAGATTTCGGACACTCTTTCAAAGAATAGTAATACAAAAAGGCTTGCTGATACTATTAAAAATGGAGATAGCTCCAATATAGAAAGAGAGATTTCAAATTTAATTGAAGATACAAAGGGTATGTCAGATGGTGAGAAAGATGAAATATTATCTGATTTAGAAAATTTAAAAGATGAGGTTTCTTCTGATGAAATTAAAGATGTCTTAGAAGAACTTTCTAATGCAGTATCATCAAGTAGTATTTCTGATTCCTCATTAAAGAAAATATCTGGAAGCATATCTAAAGCTAGTAGTAAAGGAAATAGCATTAGAAAAGCTATAAAAGATATTAATAATGATATATCTAAAGCGAAAAATCAGCTTTCTGATAAAAATAACGAAAATACTTCTAATAACTCCGGAAATGGTCAAGATAACAATGGAAAAGGAAGTGGCAACGGAGGACAAAATGTCGGAAGTAGCTCAGGAAGTGGAACGAGTGGAAATGGCAGAGGACAGGGCGAAGGAAACCACGAGGAGATATACACTCGTGACGCTATAAATAAAAATGATACAGATATAGATATTGAAGGGCAGGAAAACAGCGGTGGAGATATTAGTGCTACAAATGAAAGCACTATAGGAAACGCAGGTGAAAGTAAGCCATATTCTGAAGTTTATAACGAGTATAGACAAGAGGCTATGCAGAGTATGGACAGAAACAATATTCCTTATGGTATGCGTGATTTAGTGACGGACTATTTCTCAAAGCTAGAGGAATAAAATAGTTAATTGGAAATGAGGAGTTATTATGGGATTTTTTAACCCTCTAGGCTTTTTAGCACTTTTGGGTATACCGGCAATTTTAATAATGTATATGCTAAAAGAAAAACATAAGGAAGTTAAAGTTTCTTCTACAATGCTGTGGCAAAAGGCGGTTTTAAGTACACTTTCCAAAAAGCCTTGGCAGAAACTTAGAAATAATATACTTATGATAATACAGATAATAGCTGTTATACTTTTAGCCTTAGCCTTATCAAAGCCATATATAATAGGTGGCGATAAAGCCTCCCATTACATAATAGTTATGGATAATTCTTCTAGTATGGGTGCTACTGATTTAAAACCTACAAGACTTGATTATGCAAAAAGTGAGGCAAAAAAACTTATTGATAATGCTGATAGAGATACATATTTTACAATTATATCAGCAAGTAAGAACCCTGTAACTTTACTTGAGAATACACAAGGTAAAGATAGTGCTAAAAGAGTTTTAAATAATATAGATTTAACACTTGAAAAGGCTGATACATATTCAGCAGTAGAGCTTATAAAGACTTTGAAAAATAATAATGATGGCAATGTATATATTTTTACAGATACATATTTTGATACAGAGGGAATTGCTGATGTTCAGGTAGTTTCTGTTGGAAATTCAAAAGATAATACGAGCATAGAGCTTGTATCTGAAAATAACGGAAATGTTATGGCTAAAGTATCTAATGTGGGCGAAAGTGATGTTTCTAAGAATATCACACTTTATGGCGACGGAAACATATTAGATGTTCAGGAAGTATCTTTTAACGGTAGCGAAACTAAGGATATATCTTTTGATGTTGATGTAAAGGATACATCTGTTTTAAATGTATCTATATCGCCTAGTGACAATTATATATATGATGATGAATATTACTATACACTTTCAACACAGACCAGTAAAAATGCGATTATGTTTTCTGATAACAATATATTTGTGGAGAAAGCTGTTTCTGTACTGCCTAACATAAATTTATATAAAGGAAATAATGAAAATATAAATGATACAGAGGGCTATCCATTGTATATTTATGACGGAGTTTTACCGGAAAAAATTCCGTCTGACGGTCAGATTATAATATTTTCTCCTAATGAAAATAGTATGTTTAAAGTTTTAGGAGAAGTTGAAGTAAATGACAATGTAACAACTGTTAATTGTCCTATTACTGAAAATATATCTAGTATGGATTTTTCATTATCTAAGGTTAAAAATGTTGAAATTCCAAGCTGGGCAACTGTATTTATGAAAAGTGGGGATATTCCAATTGCTTTTTACGGTGAAAATAATGGTCAGAAGATAGTAGTATTTCTTTTTGATATTCATAATACAGATATGCCTTTAAAAATGGAATTTCCTATACTTATGTATAATTGTATGAAATATTTCTTTCCTGAAAGTAGCACAGATATAGATAATATTTTTACAGGGGATAATGTAAATATAAATCTATCTCCGGATACAAGGGAAAGTTATATTATAAAGCCGTCAGGTGAACAGGCTGTTGTAGCACCACCATTTCCGGCTGATGTATTTTCAGATACAAATGAAAGTGGTATTTATACTTTAGTAGAAAAGAATGAACAGGGTATGGAAAATTCAAATTTATTTGCTGTTAATAATACTAGAGATTTTAATGATGATAGTAGTCAAAATACAAATAACGAAAATGTAGCTGTAAAAAAAGTGGCTAATACAAATAAAAATTTATGTGGAATACTTATAATAATTATTATTTTAGTATTACTCGTTGAATGGTGGGTGAATTGTCGTGAAAATTAGTTTTAATAATCCTATTTTTATGGCTTTGATACCCGTTGTAGTTAGTTTTATAGTTTTAATGGGTATCAGAATGAAAAGCTATGGAAGTATTAAAAAAGCCATATTTATAACTGTTAGAAGTGTTTTAAGCATACTTTTAATACTTGCCCTTTCTGGTATGAATATTTTTAAAACTGCAGATACAGTTACAACTATATTTTGTGCTGACCTTTCTGCAAGTAGTAGAGAATACGTTTATAATTCAAAAGATTTTTTTGATAAATCTCAGAAAAATATACGAGAGAATATGCTTTTTGGTGCAGTTGCCTTTGGTACAAATGCAGTTTTAGAAAAGAGTGTAGACGAAAATATTTTTAATTGGAATTTTTCAAGTTACATAGATGATAGTGCAACAAATATAGAAGAAAGTTTGAAAATAGCGTCAACAGTTTTTGATGATGATACATCAAAAAGGATAGTGCTTGTAAGTGACGGTAGCGAAAATATGGGAGATGCTATAAAACAGGCAAGTGTTTTAAAGTCTAAAAATATAGTTGTTGACGCTTATATTCCTAAAAAAGATACAGGCGAAGAGGTTCAAGTAACGAGCATAGATGTAGATAAGTATATAAACAAAAATGTTTGGTATGATGTGGGAATTGTTGTTGATAGCACAGTTAACACAACAGGAGTTTTAAGGTTATATAAAGATAGTAGTCTTGTATACAATGAGAATGTAAGTATAACAAGTGGAAATAATAGATTTGTTATAAGAGATATATCTGAAAAGGGTGGAAATGTTGTTTATAGGGCTACAATAGAGCCTTTGGAGGATACTTATACTGAAAATAATCAAATTTATGAAAGTTGTTATATAGATGATGTACCTTATGTTATGGTCATTGAAAATAATGACAGTGGCAGAGAAATGAAAAAATTGCTTGAAGCCTCTAAGGTAAATGTTGTTGGAGTTGATGCTAATAGCTCACCTACAACAGTAGAACAGCTTGATAAGTATGATGCTGTAGTTATTTCTGACGTTAATATAGATGATTTAAGTCAGGAGTTTTTACAAGCATTAGATTTGTATGTTAAAAACTTAGGTGGTGGACTTTTAGTAACGGCAGGTGAAAACTCCCTTGCTCTAGGTGGTTATTTTAATACACCTCTTGAAAATATGCTACCTATAAATATGCAGATTAAAACAGAGGGTGAAAATCCTAACCTAGGAATGATTTTTGTAATAGATAATTCCGGAAGTATGGATTCAGCAAACTATGGTGTTTCAAGAATGGAAATGGCTAAAGAGGCAGTAATAAGAAGTATAGATAACTTAAATCCTAATGATGTTGTAGGAGTTTTAAGTTTTGACAGTACGCCTACTTGGGTTTTTGAACCATCATTAGTTGGAGAAAATAGCGAAGCTATAAAAACTGAGGTGGCAAAAATGCAACCTGAAGGTGGTACAAGTATACTTCCGGCACTTAGCGAGGCCGGTAAAAAAATGGAAGATGTAGACGCTAAAATAAAACATATAGTACTTTTGACTGACGGACAGGCAGAAACTCAAGGTTATGAAAATGTTATAAGTGGTATGAAAGATGCAGGCATAACATTATCAACTGTAGCTGTTGGCAACGGTGCAGACACAAGCCTTTTGAAAAGTTTGGCAGATAAAAGCAACGGTAGGTACTACTTTACCAATGAATTTACTGATTTACCTAAAATATTTGCCAACGAAACACTTTTAGCAGGAAAAGACTATATAAATAATAGAGAGTTTTTCCCTAAATCAAGTGATTACTCTGATATACTTTCTAATATATCTGATACGCCTATGATTTCCGGCTATATATCAAGTAGCTTAAAACAAGGGGCAGATTTGGTTCTTTCAACAGATGAAGATGAACCACTTTTAGCTACTTGGCAGTACGGCATAGGTAGGACTGCTGTGTGGACAAGTGATATGAATGGTAGGTGGACAGATAGTTGGCTTTCTAGTGATAGTGGTACTAATATAATAAAAAATACTGTATCTTGGGTTATGAAACAGAAAATATCTGAAGATATAAGTGCTAGTGCTAATGTTTTAGGTGGAAAAAGCAAAATTATAATAGAATCCGATAGTAGCTCTAATATTAAGAGTATGAAAGGTACGGTTATATCTTTTGATAATAATGAATATTCTGTTGATTTTAAAAATGTTTCTTCCGGAGTTTTTGAGGGCGAGCTTTCTGATACACGAGAGGGAGCATATATTGTAAACTTAGACATAGTTTATAGTGACGGAAAAAGCGAGAATATAAATACTTCTTTTAACATACATTACCCTATAGAGTACGATATTACAAAAAATAGAGATGGGGAAAATACTATTAAAAAGATAGTGGAAATTACAGGGGGAAAAGTTATAGAAAACCCCGAAGATGTATATTCTTATGATATGAATAATGTTTTAAGCGAAACTAATTTAGATAGTTTTCTCATATTTTCTAGTATAGTCCTACTTTTGTTTGATATATTTATAAGAAGATTTTCTTTTGTTTCTGAAAGGATAGAAAAATTTATTGTAAATATATTAGGCTACAAAAAAATATTTAAAGATAGGGATAAAAAGGTTACTGTAAAGAAAAAAGATAATCCTAAAGCTAAACCTAATAAAGAAGTTAAGGATACGTCAAGTGTCGAAAGTGTAGCTAATAATACAGCATCAACACTTTTAAACAATAAGAAAAAAAGAAATAGATAATAAAAAAGCCTGAAGTTATTTTATTTCGGGCTTTTTTATTTTTTTGTAACATAAATTTAATTATAAAAAACAATAGTTTTATTGTAAATTTTCCAAAATTTTTGTATACTCTATTTATATACTTTAAGGGGGCATTATGAAATGGGCAGAAGAGCCGACGCAAAACAAGAAAAAACTAATAAAAAAATTAATATCAAAATCGTTGTATTAATAGTTTTTTTAGTTGCTTTAGCATCAGGTGGAATTTTCTACTATACATATAAAAAGAATTATGAAGAGATGGTTAAAGCAGTTGAAGTAAACACTATATATAACGGTATCAGCGTTTCTGGAATAGACCTTTCAGGCAAAACACAGGAGGAGGCTTTAGAAACTTTACTTAATGAATTAGAGATTCCTCTTGAAAGCCAAAGGCTTGATATAACAGACAATGACAGAAGATATGAATACACATTTTCACATTTTGGGGCTAGATATGATATTGAAGATGCTGTTAAAAAAGCCTACGAACTTGGAAGAAGTGGCGAGCTTAGAGCTAGATATAAAGAGATAAAAAAGTATGCTGAAAGTGGCATAGATATAGCACCTCAGTATAGTTATGATGAATCTTATATCACAAATATTTTAACAGAGCTTAAACCACAGTTTGATGTTCCGGCTAAAAACTCTGTGCTTACAAGAGCTAATGGAGTTTTTACAGCTACAGACGAACAGTCCGGTTATGAGTTAGATATTGAATCTACTGCTTCTAAAATAAAGGCTCAGCTTGATACTGTTCAGGCTGGAGAGGTAATTGCAGAAACAAAAGAGCTTCTTCCTACAATTACTAAGGAAGAAAATATGAAAGCTACAACTCTTATAGGTAGCTATTCAACATCATTTACAAATGGCCCAGGGTCAGAAGGTAGAAATGAAAACTTAAGACTTGCTTGTGCTAGTGTAAATGGAACATTAATTGCTCCAGGTCAGGTGTTCTCTATGAATGCTACACTTGGGCCACAGACATATGCAAATGGATATAAAGATGCAGGTGTGTATGTAAATGGTAAGGTTGAACAGGGTGTAGGTGGTGGAGTTTGTCAGGTAACTACAACTCTCTATAACGCTGTAATAAATGCAGAGCTTGACATAGTTGAAAGGTCAAACCACTCATTAACAGTTGCCTACGTTCCTATGGGTATGGACGCAGCTATTGCTGGTACATATAAAGACCTTAAGTTTAAAAATTCAACAGATTATCCTGTATATCTTGAGGCATATTTAAGTGGAAATAAGATAATTACTAATGTATACGGTAATGAAATTCACGGAAGTGGTCATACTGTAAAATATGTGACAGAGTATGTTGGAAGTATTCCAAAACCGGCTGAGAAGGTTACAAACGACCCTAATCTTCCAGAGGGTGAAAGAGTTGTTACATACACAGGAAAAGTAGGTCACAAAGTAAACACATATAAAGTTGTTTATGAAAATGGTCAGGAAGTAAGTAGAAAACTTTTCAATACTTCAACTTATAGAGCCACAGCTGATGAGGTTAAAGTTGGAACAAAGAAAGTTGAAACTGCTCCAGCAGAAACAACAACAGCAGAAGCTACTACAGAAAGTTAAAATACATAGCGATAATATTTAGGGAACGTACTTTTTTACGTTCCCTATTAATTTATATATTGGTAAGGAAGGTTTTTTTTATATGGAAATAGGTAAAATACCGTCAGAGGTGCTTGAAAAAATTATATTAAATCCTATAAATAAAAATGATAGTAAGCGAGATGAAATTATTGTAAGACCTAAAACAGGTGAAGACTGTTCGGCTGTTTATATGGGTGATGAGCTTTGCATTGTATCCACAGACCCTATAACAGGTGCAGATAAAAATGCAGGATATATTGCTGTTCATATAAACTGTAATGATATAGCATCATCAGGAGGAGAGCCTGTAGGTATACTTATGACAGTTCTCTTGCCACCTAATAGTAGTCAGGATATTTTAGAAGATATTATGTCTGGTGCTCATAAAGCCTCTAAAGAGGTTGGCATAGAAATATTGGGTGGACATACAGAAGTTACAGAGGTAGTGACAAAACCTGTTATTTCTGCTACTATAATAGGAAAATCTAAAAATAAAAACTTTATATCATCAGGCGGAGCTTTATTAGGTCAAGATGTTATTATGACTAAATGGGCAGGTCTTGAGGGTACAAGTATAATAGCTAACGATTATTATCATATATTAAAAGATAAGTTGCCGGAGGAAATATTAAAATCTGCTATGGATATGAGTAAATTTTTATCTGTTATACCTGAATCTAAAATAGCCGTAGAGTATGGTGCAACTGCTATGCACGACGTAACAGAGGGTGGCATTTTAGGTGCTGTTTGGGAAGTGGCAGACTGTTCCAATAAAGGTGTAAAATTATATTTAGATAAAATTCCTGTAAAGAAAGAAACAGAGGAGATTTGTCGTATATCTAATATAAATCCATATAGACTTATTTCCAGTGGTTCTATGATAATAACAGCTTTTGATGGTCATAAACTTGTAGAAGAACTTAAAAACTCTAATATAGAGGCATCTGTAATAGGTAAAATAACAGATGGTGGCAAATACATTGTTGAAAATGGTGTAGAAAAAGAGCTTTTACCACCTGAAAGTGATGAGCTTTACAGAGTAAGTTTTTAATAATAAAAATAATATATTTTTGGGGGACTTAGTATGCGAGTAAAAATACTTTCGTTATTAGAAGAAAATGGTCAAATGTCGGCAAAGGATATTGCCAAAAAACTTGGTTTGGAAGAAAATGAGGTTTCTTTAGAAATTGAGAAAATGAAAGATGAGGGCATAATATGTGGATATAGTGCCATAATAAATTGGGATAAGACAGATAGAAGATTTGTTACTGCTCTTATAGAAGTTAAGGTTACACCACAAAGAGGTGATGGCTTTGATAGAATAGCAGACAGAATACTTCGTTTTCCTGAGGTTAAATCAGTGTATCTTATGTCAGGTGGCTTTGACCTTACTGTAATTGTTGAAGGTAGGGATATAAAAGAGGTAGCTTTCTTTGTTTCTGATAAACTTGCAACAATAGATGCAGTTATTGCTACATCAACACACTTTGTTCTTAAAAACTATAAAGACCACAGTGTTATTATGGGTAAAAGCAAAAAATCCGACGAAAGGATGATGGTTTCGCCTTGAGTAAGAAATATATAGCAAATAATATAGCTAGTATGCCTACATCAGGTATAAGAAAGTTTTTTGATATTGTAAGTACAATGGAAGATGTAGTATCTCTCGGTGTAGGTGAGCCAGATTTTGAAACACCTTGGCACGTTAGAGAGGAGGCTATATCATCAATAGAAAAGGGCAGAACTGCCTATACATCTAATCAGGGTATGATAAACCTTAGGCAAGCTATATCGGATTATCTTTATAATAAATATAATATAAAATATGATGCAGAAAGTGAAGTCCTTGTAACAGTAGGAGCTAGTGAGGGTATAGACCTTTCTCTTAGGGCTATATGTAATAGCGGTGATGAAATTCTTGTAGTTGAGCCGTCTTACGTTTCCTATAAGCCTTGTATAGTTATGGCTGGAGGAGTTCCTGTTGTTGTTGAAACTAAAGAGGAAAACGACTTTAGGCTTACGGTAGATGATATAAAAGAAAAGATTACGGATAAGGCTAAAGCCATAATATTCCCTTATCCTAATAACCCTACGGGTGCTATTATGGAGAAAAAGGATTTGGAGGCTATTGCTGATATAATAATAGAAAATGACCTTATTGTTATAAGTGATGAGATATATTCTGAATTAACATATGACGGTCACCACGTTTCAATAGCATCTTTGCCTAATATGTGGGATAGAACTATTGTTTTAAATGGTTTTTCTAAATCCTTTGCTATGACAGGTTGGCGACTTGGATATGCCGTTGCACCTAAAAAATTTATAGAGCAGATGACAAAGATACACCAGTACATAATAATGTGTGCCCCTACAATGAGCCAGTATGCCGGACTTGATGCCCTTACAAATGAGTATCGTGACGAAGATATAGATATTATGCGAGAATCATATAACGAGAGAAGAAAAGTTATGGTTGAAGGCTTTAGAAAAATGGGCTTATCTTGCTTTGAGCCAAAGGGAGCTTTCTATGTATTCCCTTGTATAAAGTCAACAGGGCTTACAAGTGAGGAGTTTTGCGAAAAACTTTTGTATGATGAAAAGGTAGCTGTTGTTCCAGGTACTGCTTTTGGTGAATGTGGCGAGGGATTTATACGTTGTTCTTATGCCTATTCTGTTGATAGTATACGTTTAGCCTTGGAAAGAATAGAGCGATTTGTAAATAAAATAAGAGAAGTAAATTGATTTTAGAGGTAGCTTTTTGCTACCTTTTTATTTTTATTGGGTTATAAATAAAGATTAAAGTATTATATGTATAGTTGTATTTAAAATTATATATTTTTAAGAATAATAATTTGTATATAATTTTAGTTTTGAAAGTGAAATGTAAGTGTTTTAAGTATATAGTATGATTAAATTTATTATGGTATATAAC
>JADIMX010000085.1 GCA_017694425.1 Candidatus Fimicola merdigallinarum | reverse complement strand
AAGGATTGCAAGGATTGCAACAACTACTAAAAGCTCAGCAAGTGTGAAACCTTTTTTGTTAAGTTTTTTTGTCATTAAACTTTTAAACATTTTCTTTTTCTCCTTTTCTTTTTAAAACATAACTTTATTTGAATTTTCTACATTAAAATTTTATATATCTCAAGGGTGTGTTGGGTTGCTTTAAATTTACCCCTAGAGCCACTAAGAATATTATTATATAAGCTCATACATTGTGAACATTGGCATATATATAGCCATTACGATAAAACCTGCAAATATTGCCATAAACACAAGTATTGCCGGCTCTATTTTCTGCACAGCCTTTGTTGTGGCAACGTCAGCCTCATTATCGTAGTATGTGCCTATTGTTTCAAGAGTAGTTTCAAGCTCTCCCGTTTCCTCACCTATGGCACACATATCCACAAGGGTATTAGGAAACAGTTTAGCCTCGCTAAGACATTCACCTAAACGGCGACCCTCCTCAATTTGAGTTGTCATAGCTGAAACTGACTTTGATATAATATAGTTATCTATTACCTTGCCTGTAACCTCTAAAGCTCGGCTTACACTAAGACCGGCAGTTAAAAGGGCAGACATAGTATTAGCAAACTGACTTGAAATACTTAAAATTGTTATATTGCCTATAACCGGCAATTTCATTTTAATTTTACTCCATATAATCTTGCCTCTTTCCGTTCTTAAGAACATATTTATAGCAAAAGCTATAATTAAAATTACAGCTACAATGGAGATAATATTTTCTCTAAAAAATTCCGAAGTACCTATAAGAAACTTTGTTATGTAAGGCATATCCCCGCCTAAGTCCAAGAAAGTTTCGGCGATAGATGGAATAACCGTAGCCATTACTATTATAAGAACTACAATAGCAACACAAAAAACGAATATGGGATATGAAAGTGCCTGTTTTACTTTCTGTTTAGTTTTATAGGACTTCTCATAATATTTTCTAAGACTTTCAAAGGATTTTTCTATTGTACCGGACTCCTCACCGGCACGAACTGTTTCAACGAATGTAGCCGGAAGTCCTGAACAATGTTTTTCAAAGCTTGTTGCAATACCATTACCCTTTGCTACATCAACAGCAGAAAGCTCAAGCATTTTTTTTAGCTTTTTATCCTTAACCTGTCTACCTATCAAAGCTATACAGGTGTCAATAGGAACACCTGAGTTTAAAATAATAGAAAACTGTGAACACATAACGGCAAGCTCTTTTTGGTTTACCCTAGGCTTTCCCAATTCCATTGAAAGTAAAGATGTACTGCTTCTACTTTCCTTTATGCTTACGACCACAGGATAGTTAGCCTTTATTCGTTGCATTGCCACATATTCATCAGGTGCATCTATTGTCCCCTGTACCTTTGAACCGTCATCGGTTATAGCACGATACTGATATGTCACTATGCTTTGCCCCTTTCTTAGAATATTCCAACATTCTTTTTAACATATTCTCTATCATTAGCTGACTGGTATGCAGTGACAGGGTCTATAATTTTTTCTCTCTCCATACGGATTAAAGCATTATCCATTGTAATACTACCCTCATTTGCCCCACTTAACATAGCAGAGAACATCTGAGGAGTTTTGCCCTCTCTTATAAGGTTTCTTATAGCCGGATTTACTATCATAACTTCACAAGCCACAGCACGACCAACACCACTCATTTTAGGTAGCAACTGCTGGGAAACAACAGCCCTAAGCGTCTGAGAAAGCTCCATTCTTATTTGAGAATGACGTTCAGCAGGGAATGTACCTACAATACGGTCAATAGCATCAGGTGCTGAATTAGTATGTAATGTAGCGAAAACTAAATGCCCTGTTTCAGCTGCCATAATAGCAGTTTCTATTGTGTTAGGGTCACGCATCTCACCTATAAGTATAATATCTGGGTCCTCACGAAGTACGGCTCTAAGTCCGTCATAAAAACTTTTTGTATCTTTTCCAATTTCCCTCTGATTTATAACACATTTATCCGGTGTATATATATACTCAACAGGGTCTTCAAGTGTTATAATATGAGCATTTCTTGTGTGATTAATTTTATCAAGAATTGCAGCAAGAGTTGTAGACTTACCACTACCGGTTTCACCTGTTACAAGGACAATGCCCTTATTCCAAGATGAAAAGCTTTCCACTATCGGAGGAAGATTTAAGTCCTCAAGTCGTGGTATCCTACTATTTAATATACGTATTGCAGATGAAATAGTCCCCTGCTGATGAAAAAGATTTATACGAACACGTTCACCTGCTATATTTTTGGCTAAGTCAAGCTCGCCTATCTGTGCAATTTTGTCAAACTCGTCACCAGCTATTTCCTTTGCTATAAAATAACAGTCCTCCTCTGAAAGAGGTGCAAAGGGCATACTAACAAGCTGACCGTCTATACGACATTTAGGTGGTATCCCACAAACTAAATGTATATCTGATGCTCGATTATCTTTTGCATATCTTACAAATTCTTCTGTTATCATATTTATTGCTCCAATGTCTTTATTACTCTAAAATACTAATTGTTCTACAAAGCTCCTCAAGACTTGTAATACCCTCTTTTGCAAGTTTTAAGCCATTTTTCATCATAGGCTCGAAACCAGATTTAGCTATTACCTGTCTAAGCTCTGACTTTGGTCTTTCGTCTGTTATACAGTCCCTAATCTCTTGATTTAAGGATAAAACTTCAAATACACCAACTCGGCCTTGGTATCCACTATGGAAACACATATGACAGCCTTTGCCTTTATAGAATTTTTCTTCACCATTTGGGTCTACACCTGTAAGGTCAACCTCAAGCTCTGTTGGGACTGCTTCAGACTTACAGTTTTTGCATATTCTTCTTACAAGTCGCTGAGAGATAATACCTCTAACACCACCGGCTACAAGGTAAGGCTCAACGCCCATATCACGAAGTCTGTCTAATGCTGATATTGCGTCCTCTGTATGTATTGTTGATATAACAAGGTGACCTGTCATAGCAGCACGCATTGCGATTTCTGCTGTTTCACCATCTCGAATCTCTCCGACACCGACAATGTCAGGGTCCTGTCGAAGTACGGCACGAAGTGCGTTGGCGAAAGTCATACCTGTTTTTTCATTTATCTGAACCTGTGTAACACCGTCAATTTGGTACTCAACAGGGTCTTCAAGCATAATAAGGTTTGTTGTTTCTGAACGAAGCTCCTTAATCATTGTATACATTGTTGAACTCTTACCACTACCAGTAGGACCAACGATAAGTATAACACCACTATTATGTTTTAAAAGTCTATCGAATTTTTTACTGTTTTCTTCAGTTATACCGATACCCTCTCTAGTTAACATATCCTGATTTTTGAGAAGAAGTCGTATAACTACCTTCTCGCCGAATATTGTAGGGAGTGTTGAAAGACGAAGGTCTACTTCATTACCATTAACTCTATGAGCAGCACGTCCGTCCTGTGGTATTCTACGTTCGGCAATATCCATACTACCCATTACCTTTAAACGTGATATAACTGCCTGCTGTAAGTCTTTAGGTATAGCAAGCACCTGAAGAAGTCTACCGTCAACACGAATACGAACAGTAACCTGTTCTTTTCCAGGTTCTATATGTATGTCACTGGCACGTTCTGTAACAGCACGTTCTATAATAGAGTTTACAAGGCGAATTGTAGGAGCTGTTGCCTCGTCTGCGTTTTCCTCATCTTCTATTGTAGGAGTTGTTTCCTCCTCCACAACAGTACCTATTTCCTGACGCATTTGGCTTATAGCCTTTACAGCACGTTCATTTTCGTAAAGCACGTTGTAGGCTCTGTTTATACCCTCAGCTGTACCTATCATAGGTAAGATTTGTCTTTTAGAAACAATTCTTGCCTCCTCAACAGCCATAAAGTTTAATGGGTCTGCCATAGCAAGGTAAAGAACGTCACCCTCAACCTTTATAGGAATAATTTCATTTTGTTTTGCAATTTTTTTCGGTATAAGCTCAACCATTTCAGGTGCAATAGTAACACTTGTAAGGTCGATAAAGTCAATACCAAGCTGGGCACTAAGCATATCAATAAGCTGTGCCTCTGTTATGAAACCGTGTTCAATAAACACAGTACCAAGACGCTTACCAGAGCCTTTTTGCATTCTTAAGGCTTCCATAACTTGTTCCTCAGTCATAATGCCTGAGTCTATGGCCATTTCTCCAAGTCTTTTATATTTCATAAAAAATATCCCCTAATTCAAAATTTAAGGTGCATCTACCGGTCTAACGTATATGGTCTGCCCCTCATATATATCCTCAGTTCCGTTGTGTGTAATCTTTAAAATACACTCAAAAACATCTCTCTCATATTTCAAGCTATCTATCTTTATACCTAAGCCATTAGAAATAGTTTTATCTGTAATAAGAGGTATTTCTCCTGCCTCTGTTCCATCACTTTTTAAGGCTACAACGTAAATATTGTTATCCTTATTTTCAAGTTTTATCTTAGCTTTTCTAGTTGAACTTTGAAAACTTATAGTAGAGCCGTCATCTGTAACATCACTTGCATACCTAAGCTCATCAGAAACTGATGTTATAGCAGTAGATAAAAGTAATTGTGCATCAGAACGAAGTGTAACATTTTGATAAGCATTCTTTACAGAAACTGCCCCACCAGTAATAAAACTAATGGCGAGAGATAGCACGAGCATAGCTACAAGCATCTCAGAAAGGCTAAAGCCTTTTTTAGATTTTATTTTACTAGCGATACTTACCCCTCCAAATCTAAAGATTACGTTTTATTCGTAAGACGCAATCTCGTTTTCTGTTCCCTCATACATCTTATACATATTTACATTTATAGAAGTTCTAGTACCATCTCTATCACTTATTGTTATAACTCCACTAGACGGAGAACCACTTCTAGTTTCCACAATATTTCTCTGTTCGTAAAATTCGTTTATGTAATCGTCACCTTTTAATATAATATTCTTTGACGAAAAAAGCATAGAAGAAAATATTAAAAGTGAAACTCCACCTATTAAAACAGCTACAAGGGTTTCAGCAAGACTTTCACCTTTTTGACTTTTAAGGCGATTTAAAGTAGTTTTTATCATTTTGTAACTACCCCCTCACTCCATATAACTTCCACAGTTTCTCTAGTATCAATAAGTTCAGGGCTTATCATAATACTTTCGGGGTACGTTGTTTTAACAGCTGGCACTTCAAGTTTACAACTGTAACTGCCTGACGATAATAAAATCTCTATACTGTAATCGTTATACATATAAAACTTAGCTTTAACATCATTAACAGCAGAGTCACTAGATTTTATTTCCCATTCGTTAGTATAAACCGGTCTATCTTCAAAACCGGTGTCACCTCTACTAATATTGTAATCGTAAACGTAGTCAGAGGCTTTTTTAAGGAATTCTTTCATAAGCCCAACAGGCTCAACCTCCAAAACATCTCTATATCTTTTGTAACTTTCATCTTTAAGCTCATCTTTTATGACACGAGCAGAAGATGTTACAGAATAATAGTCTTTTTCACGACTTCTCAAATCTACAAGTCGGCCTGATGATGCAGTAGCAGATGTTAAAACAATAGAACCTCCTACTGAACACAGTAAAAGTAGTAATATTGCAAGCAATATAGACGCACCCGAGGTGCTTTTTAGTTTACTCATCATAAATATACACATCTTTCTCAGTTATCGACTTAAATTTTTAATCCATTATTAAATATTTTATAACCCTACACAAAATTTGTCAACTTTGTATTTGGTTATAAACATTGATTTTTATTGATTTTTAAGGCTTTTATGTAACTTTAGGATAAATATACAAATTTGCTTTTTATTGATTTGATTCATATTGTTACATATAACTTTCAAATAAAAAAACTCCATTTGTAACAATGGAGTTTTTGTGTAAAATTACATTTTTTCAAGTTTTAAATCTACATCTTTATCAAGAGCTGAAACTTTAGCATCAGCATTTTCAATGCTATCAGCTTTAACACCGTAGTAGAATTTAAGTTTTGGTTCTGTACCTGATGGTCTTACACAGAGCCAGCTACCGTCTTCAAGTGTGTAGTGAAGAACATTTGAAAGTGGAAGTGTATCTTCCTCTGTTTCTCCTGTTAAAAGGTTTTTAAACTCTTTTGTCTGATAATCTCTAGCCCATTCAACTTTAATTCCAGCAAACTCTGTTGGAGGGTTGTTTCTAAGTGTATCCATAATGTATTTAATTCTTTCAACACCTTCAATACCTTTAAGTGTAAGAGATTTAATACCTTCTTTAAAGAAGCCATATTTTTTGTATGCTTCCATAAGACCTTCATATAATGTAAGACCTTTTGCCTTGTAGTAACCTGCCATTTCGCAAATAAGCATTGTAGCCACAACAGCATCTTTATCTCTAGCATATGTTCCAGCAAGACAACCGTAGCTTTCCTCGAAACCGAATAAGTATGTATATTCTCCTGTTTCTTCAAACTGTTTAATCTTTTCGCCTATATATTTAAAGCCTGTTAATACGTCAAGTAATTTTACGCCGTACTCGTCACACATAGGTCTAACCATTTCTGTTGTAACGATAGTTTTAATAACAGCACCGTTTTCTGGGAATGTGCCGTTAGCTTTTCTCTGTGAAAGTATATAGTCTGTGAGGAGAGCACCTGTCATATTACCTGTTAATACAACGTATTCTCCCTCATTATTTTTAACAACAACACCAACTCTGTCACAGTCAGGGTCAGTACCAACAATTACGTCAGCATCTTCTTTTTTAGCAAGGTCAATAGCAAGTTTAAATACTTTAGGGTCTTCCGGATTAGGGTATCCTACTGTTGTAAAGTTTCCGTCTGGAAGCTCCTGTTCTTTTACAACGAACACGTTTTTAAATCCTATTTCAGATAAAGCACGTCTTACAGGAATGTTACCTGAACCGTGAATAGGTGTGTAAACGATTTTAAGACTGTCGCCTACTTCTTTTATTACATCAGGATTAAGTGACTGTGCTTTTACATTTTTTATAAACTCATCATCAACAGATTTATCCATTATATTGAAAAGGCCATCTTTTAAAGCATCATCTTTATCCATAAATTTAATATCTGCATAGTTTGTAACAGCGTTAACCTCTGTTATAATTTCCTCATCTCTAGGGTATGGAACCTGTCCACCGTCAGCCCAGTATACTTTATAACCATTGTATTCTGGTGGGTTGTGACTTGCAGTTATAACTACACCTGCTGTACAGCCAAGATGTCTTACTGCAAATGAGAGCATTGGAGTTGGTCTTAAATCGTCATAAACGTATGCTTTTATGCCATTTCCGGCCATAACAAGACCTACTGTTTCAGCAAACTCTTTAGACATATTTCTTGAGTCGTAAGCAATAGCAATGCCTTTTTTAACAGCTTCTTCTCCCTGTTTTTTGATATAGTTTGCAAGTCCCTGTGTAGCTTTACCTACTGTGTATTTGTTCATACGGTTTGTACCTGCACCCATAATCCCACGAAGTCCACCTGTACCGAAATCAAGCTCTTTATAAAATCTTTCCTGAATTTCTTTGTCATCATCAGCAATAGCTTTAAGCTCGTTTCTTGTAGCTTCATCAAAATATTCATCATTCACCCAGTGGTTGTACTTTTCTCTGTAATCCATTTAAAAATCCCCTCTCTTATGATTTATAGTAAATGTGTTAATAACACAAAATACTCATTATTATTGAAAACTATAATCTATACTTTTGGTACTACTATCAATAGTAATATCTCTATTTATATCCTTATGCCCTGAAAGCTTTGCAGTAAACTTATAATCGCCTTTTTCTAAAGACATACTCATAGGACTTTTACCTACATAGCTATCATCTATGTATATGCTGGCATCAGGCGGATAAGTTGTTATAACGAAAGTAAATTTTTCTTCCGGTATTTTTGAAAGCTCAGCTGTAACCTCCATTGTTTTCTTATCTAATGTTACAGTTTTCTCCCAAGTTTCGTAGCCATCTTTTTCAATTCTTATATTATACTCTCCTGAGTCTAAAACCTGTGGTTCAAAACTTTTTTCAACTAACTTATCATCTATATAAAGTTTATAATCACTTACATTTGCCTTTATAATAAGAACAGATTTATTTCCTTTAAAATCGTTAAGGTCAATATCAAAACCTTCTCCTGAAACAATGTACACGTTAGTAGAGTAATCATCAATATTATCACCACTTATAATAATATTGTGAGAACCCTCAGAAACTGGAATATTTGTTTTTTCGGAGAAATTATAAGTCTTTTCATTATCTATTGTAATACTTCCATTTTCAATCTTATCAGAATTTTTTATGTTTATACTTCCGTGAAGATTAAAAACTTCAATATAGTAAACTGTGTTTTTATATCCCTTAAGCATAATAGAATCTATATCTGTTAAATCAGAAACAGCTATATTCCTATTTTTATAAACCACCTCGATATTATCATTAACATTATATCGTTTATCGTTATAAGAAATATATTTAAAGTCGTCAGAAAAAGTAAATCCCGAAACGGCACTTTCCTTATTTCCAACTTCAAAGTATTCAGAAGGATATTTTATTTCTAAAACATTGTCATTATTATCAAGTTCAATATTTATAATATCTCCTACCGAAATAGATTTTAAAGATGATTCTTTTCCATTTTTATCAAAAATTTTAGTTTTACTGTCAGGCTTTATGGAGAAACTCGTGTTCTTGTCTATATCTCTAAGAACTATTCTATTTGAGTCCACACTATCAACAAAATTAGGCGAGTTAGTTTTAGGTACACTTACAATATTGTTTTCCCCTCCAACTAAATCTCCTTTTCCATTTCTCACATAATTGAAAGCATATGTAAAAACAGCCACAAAAACTATGATACCTACAAGAAGAGTAATCCCTATAAAAAGACCATATTGACCTTTTTTCTTCTTTTTGGCTTTAGGTTTGTTATTATTTTCAAACAAATCACCTTTTAAAATAACAGTATCGCCGAAATCCTCACTTTTAAGGCTATCTATATTTTTAAAGTCATTAGAAACCATAGTCTTATCGGAAAATTTTTCATAAGATACAGATTTTTCAGGTAAATTTTCAGAATTTATGGAATTAAGATAACTATCTTTATTGCCTAGTTTTCTTTCTATTTCCTGATTTTCATAGCTATATTTATCACTTGAATTACTATCTTCATAACTTTTATATTTTTTAAGTTCATTATTTATGGAATCAAGTCTTTGTGTTTTGCCATACTTGTCCTCATCATCTTCAAAATTATATTTGGACATAATATTCACTCCTTAAAGGCTTAATCTTCATAATAATATTTTAATTCTATATTAGAAAAAATTCAAGAATGAATTAGTAAAATATGCTCTTTTTCAAAACAGAATAACGGAAAATTTATACAAATTCCCCGTTACCCCTCAATATTTTTTCATAAATTTTTCGCAAACTCCATATTGTTTTTAAGCATAATAGCTGATTTTTCAAACCTTTCAAGCATAGCATCAGATATGCAAACGGAACGCTTATTGTAATATTCATTACATATAGAAAGAAATTTGTGTGGAAAAATAAGAAAGGCTTTAAGTATGTATCTTTCTTTTTCTTCTATATTCCTAACTTTCTCATACTCAGCAAGTATTGTTAAAATCTGGTCTTTAGAAAAAACTTCACTTTTTATAAGCCTTATTATAAAATCTGACAAATCCTTTACTGTGAAATTGTAAGTACATCTATCTATGTTAGTTACAGTTATATCCCCATTATCCAAAAGTCGAACATTATCACCTTTATAAGCATTATGGCAAACGGTATTCCTTTTCTTGTACTCCTCTTTTAAATCGTCATAATTATACTTTTTAAGTATATCTAGCGACATATCAACCATTTCAGAAACCATATCAAAATTTTTCACAACTATCATATCGATAGGGCTATACTTTCTGCTTTCCTTTATTCTTCTTCTTATTCTTTTAAGCTCGCTGTAACGCTTTAAAAATGTATCAGGTATCTTGTAGGCATCATTTTTCATAATATCACTACAAAAACCCTCAGCACAGTTATGAAATAAAGCTAATGACTTAGCTCCTAATAAAGCACCTTCATAATCAGAAAAATCTAGCTCCTCCCCTTGTATACTCTCCTCCAAAACATACTTAGTACCATTAAATTCATAAAATATATCACCACTTTGACTTTCCTCAAAAGTAGATATATTAAAACCTTTATTCTTCATATGTTCACGAAGTTTGCCCTCAACAGATAATCTTAAAATATCATTGCCACACTTTCTTACCTCTTTCATACCTTTGTCAGTTTTACATACAAAGCCAGTTCGTGTCCTTTTTCCACCGTAAAGTTTTACATCATACCCCTCTTTTAATATCTTTAAGTAAAGGTCGTCCATTAATACTCCCCCCGTTTATTTTTATTTATTTGACAAAAAAATAAATGCCTGTTTTACATACTATGCTGTAAACAGGCATTTTATTATACTTTGTACTCTAAGGCTTTTTTAAGAAGTATTTCTTTTTTATTTTCGCTAGGGTTTAGGTGAACATAATCTAATAGTTTTGAAAGAATCTCTCCAAGTATTTTACCTCTTTCAAAACCATTTTCTATAAGGTCATTACCTGTAATGTCTAAATCTTTTTGGAATACACACTCACCTCTATTAATTATATTTTCGTACTCCAAAAGACCTTTTTCGCCTTTTTCCATATTATTAATAAGCGAATACAACTTAAACCAACCTTTTAAATTTTCATCACCTAATATATTAGCAAAAGCTTTTATCTCGTAATCGTTTTCAGGGAATTTATAATTCTTGTACTCTAAAATCTTGGACACATTTTTTATAGTGTTTAAGTCAAACTTTAAAAATCTAAGCATTTTTTTTGCACCCTCGCCGTCAAACCCTTTTAAAAATACTGCCCAACAGAGCATACTTTCTTTAGGATTAAAAGAGAGAGCCTTTATAATACTTTCTTTTTCCTCTATGACTTTGTCATAAAGCTCTTTTGATATTTCAGATAAAAGCCCAGTTTCCCATAAAAGAGGCACTTTCTCTGTAAAATCTGATTTTAGAAGCTTTGTTATTTCCTCTCTAATTCTTTCAACACTTATTTTTTGTATAAGCCCTGCATTATCCTCTAAGGCTTTAAGTGTTTCAACCTCTATTTCAAAGCCTAGCTGAGCCGAAAAACGAACAGCTCTAAGCATTCTAAGGGCATCTTCGTTAAATCTTTCAGATGGGTTTCCCACTCCCCTTATAGTTTTTATAGCTATATCCTCTATACCACCGAAAGGGTCTTTAAAACCCTCTTTAGGGTGATATGCTATGGCATTCATTGTAAAATCACGTCTTAAAAGGTCGTCAGTAAGCTTTTCTGTAAAAAATACTTGGCTAGGGTGACGACAGTCCTCGTACTTATCCTCTATTCTATATGTTGTTATCTCATAATTATTTTTGTTTATAACTGCTGTAACTGTACCGTGCTGTATACCTGTGTCGAAAGTTTTATCGAAACAAAGTTTTACCTCCTCCGGCTTTGCTGAGGTTGTAACGTCCCAGTCCTCCGGCACTCTACCAAGTATAGCATCTCTAACACAACCACCTACAATATAAGCCTCATAGCCTTTTTTGTTAAGGCTTTCGAGTATATACAAAACATCTTTAGGAATATTTACTATCTTCATAATCATACCTCCTACCAAAAAAGTATATCATAAATTCAAAGTTATATTTAGTATACTTCTTAATTTTTTCTGAAAAATTTTTAACTTTTTTACAAAATTCTGTTGACAAATATATGTAAATGTTATAATATAATTTTTGCAAACAATGATATATTTAATATGCACCTTTAGCTCAGTTGGTAGAGCAACTGACTCTTAATCAGTGGGTCCAGGGTTCGAGCCCCTGAAGGTGCATTATAAGGCGACATTTTGGAAACTTTGATTTTCCGGGGTGTCGTTTTTCTTTTACAAAAAATAAATAAAAAGGAATTAAAAGCTATGTCACAGAAAAAAATCGGTATACTTATAATGATTTTATCAGCATTTATATTTGCACTTATGCAAGTTTTCGTTAAGCTTACAAGTAACGAAATACCTCTTATGGAGCAGGTTTTCATAAGAAACACAGTAAGTTTTTTTGTAGCACTTTTCACCTGTATAAAGGCAAAACAGTCCATAATAGGACCTAAAAAGTATCAGCCACTTTTATTTGCTCGTTCATTCTTCGGATACTTAGGTGTTATAACTCTTTTCTACGCATCTTCAAATGCTTTTCAGTCAGACGTTACTGTTATAAACAAAACATCACCATTTATAATAACAGTTTTGGCTATGATATTTTTTAAAGAAAAGGTTACAAAGGTACAAATTTTAGCCCTTATAACAGCATTTTTAGGTGTAGTAATATCAGCAGGGCCTAAGTTTTCATCAACAGGATTTGCAATATCAATGGCAATACTTTCTGCAGTATTTTCTGCTCTTGCCTACACTTGCCTTTCCTACTTTAGGGGTAAAGTTGACGGAATGACAGTTATTTTACACTTTTCAGCTTTCAGTATAATATGTAGCATACCATTTATTATAAATAACTTCGTTATACCTTCATCACCTAAAATATTTATATATACACTATTAATAGGTGTTTGTGGCTCTCTCGGGCAAATCTGCATAACCTACGCATACAGGTTTGCACCAGCCGGAGAAATAAGCATATACAACTACACAGGTATTATATTCTCAATGTTACTTGGATACACAGTTTTAGGTGAAAGTTTAAGCAGTACAACTCTTATAGGTAGTGTATTTGTTATAATAGGTTCATTAATGGTATATTTCAATAAAAACAAAAAAAATCAGGCGTAAGCCTGATTTTTTATTTGTTATCTATTTCTTTTATAACTCTGCAAGGATTTCCAGCACCAACAACATTTTTAGGCACATCTTTTGTAACAACGCTACCACCGGCAACTACACTTCCGCTACCGATAGTAACTCCTGCTAAAACAACTACATTGCCACCTATCCATACATTATCCTCAACTGTTATAGGTTTTGCGTACTCAAGCCCCTTATTTCTAGTCTTAAAATCTATAGGGTGACCTGCTGTATAAAAACCACAATTAGGACCTACAAAAACATTGTCGCCAAAGGTAACCTTTGCACAGTCTAATATTACACAGTTATGATTAAAAAATAGATTTTCTCCTATGTGTATGTTATATCCATAATCGCAGAAAAAAGGTTGTACTATCTCAAAGTTATTCTTAGTGCTACCAAAAAGCTTTGAAATTATGGAATCTCTATCAGCTTTTAAAGATGGCTTTATACTGTTGTATTCGTGGCATAAGTCTTTAGCAAAAAGCCTTTCCTTTTCAAGCTCCTTGTCATAATTAGCATCATAAAGCATACCTTCAAGCATTTTCTCTTTTTCTGTCAAAATATAACACCTCTTTTTTAATATTCAAAAACTTCTATATTCTCTACAGCCTTTTCTAAAAGTCCGTCAAGGTCTGTAAGTTTAGATTCTATTTTTTCTATTATACTTGTCTTAGGCTTTGTTTCAGGGTGCTTAGCAACAAATATTGTACAGCAGTCCTCGTATGGTCTTATAGATATATCGAAAGTACCAATTTTCTTAGCTATATCTACAATTTCCTGTTTATCCATACCTGAAAGTGGTCTAAGTATAGGCATTTTACAAACAGAGCTTATAGCGTGAAGTCCCTGCATTGTCTGACTTGCAACCTGTCCTACACTATCACCTGTAACAAGTCCCTGAGCATTTTCTCTTTCTGCAATATTTTCAGCCACTCTAACCATTGCTCGTTTAAGGAATATTGTAAGTTTATCGTGTGGCACATTGTCTAAAAGATAGAGCTGTACATCTGTAAAAGGTACAACGTGAAGTTTTATACTTCCTGTAAAACAGGCAAGTCTTTCTGCAAGGTCGCAAACTTTCTGCTTTGCCCACTCACTTGTATATGGTGGGCTGTGGAAGTAAACGGCCTCCATCTCCACACCTCTTTTAGCTATTAACCAAGTAGCAACGGGGCTATCAATACCACCGGAAAGAAGTGCCACAGCCTTTCCTGATGAACCTACTGGAAGACCACCAAATGTTTTTATAAGTTTAGAGTATATATAAGCGTCATTTCTAAGCTCTACATTTAAAACAATTTCAGGATTATGCACATCTACTGTCAAGTTATCCATACTATTAAAAACGTATCCACCTACATCAGCAGAAACCTCCCTTGATGACATAGGATATCTTTTATCTGAACGCTTTGTTTCAACTTTAAATGTATAGTTTTTATCGCTACAATGCTCCCTCATATGGTTAAGAGCAACTTCTCTTATATTTTCAATACTCTGGTCCTTAACCTTAACACCAGGGCATACTGCAATTATACCGAATATAGGTGTAACCTTAGGTATAATTCTATCAAAATCCATTTCGCCATTTCTTGACTCTATTATAAGCCTACCCTGTTCTTTAACAACGTAGAAATCACCTTCGGAGTCAATGTTTTTTCTTATGGCTTTAACAAGTTTACCTGTAAATATATGTCTGTTATTGCCTCGTGTGGCTATTTCGCCGTACTTGACAATAAGAACTTTCTCCACCATTTTTACCTCCTCATCATCTGCACTCTTCTAAGCATAGGAACTATACTACAAAGAGCCTCAACACATTTTAAGGCTTCTGAAACAGTATTAAACCTTGAAAAACTAAATCTTATAGAACCCTCTATAAAATCCTCAGTAACTCCCATAGCTAAAAGTACATTGCTTAAAGATTTCTTTCTACTGTCACAAGCTGAACCTGCTGAAACGTATATATCCTTTTCTTCTAATGCGTGGAGTAAAACCTCACTTCTTATATTTTTAAAACCTACATTTAAAACATAAGGGTTAGAATTTCCGATTTCCTCTCCGTTAATCTTAACATCAGGTATATTTTCAACTATACCATACCATAATGCTTCTTTAACCTGCATAACCGAATTATTAGAATTTTCAAGGTTTTCATAGGCATTTACCACAGCATCAGCTAAAGCCATAGCCATAGCCGGATTTTCTGTTCCGGAACGCTGACCTCTCTGCTGACCACCACCGTATACAAGAGGTTTAACTTTAAGACCTTTTTTCATATAGTTAAAGCCTGTCCCCTTAGGTGCGTTAAACTTGTGACCACTGGCAGTAAGAATATCTATTTTCATTTTTTTAACATCTATTAAACATTTTCCGAAAGACTGAACAGCGTCTGTGTGGAATATAGTTTCAGGATTTTTCGATTTTATAACACTTCCTATTCTCTCCATATCCTGCACAGTACCTGTTTCGTTGTTTGAAAATATAATGCTTACAAGTATTGTATCTTTTCTTATTAAGCTTTCAAGCTCATCAATATTAATATAACCCTTTTCGTCAACAGAAAGATATGAAACCTCAAAACCCTCACTTTCAAGAATTTTTAAAGGCTCTAAAACAGCAGGGTGTTCAGTTTTTGTTGTTATGATATGCTTTCCACTTCTAGCATAGCCTTTAGCTGTGCCAAATATAGCCCAGTTATCACCCTCTGTGCCACCGGAAGTAAAATAAATCTCCTCATAATCGCAATTTATAACATTAGCAATAGATTTAGCAGAGTTTCTTATTAATTCCGAAGTTTCCAAACCTTTTTTACTGGCAGATGCAGGATTAAAATACTGGTCTACAAGTACATTTTTCATAATCTCTGCTGAGCTTTCAAGAGTTTTTGTTGTAGCTGAATTGTCAAAATATATCATATTATCACCTTTATCCAAGCTCATAAATTAAAATCGAAAGAGTGCAAAGTCCTGCTGTTTCCGTTCTAAGAATTCTTTTACCCAAAGTTATAGGTTTTATCCCCGAATTTGTGGAAAGTTCTATTTCTTCTGTGGAAAAACCACCCTCCGGACCTATAAAAATAGCAACACTTTTACCTTCAAAGTCTTTTACAAACTCCCTAAGACCTCTATCTTTTTCATTTTCATAAGGTATTATTGCACCGTCAAAATTTTTAGCCATACTAACAGCCTCTTTAAATGTTACAACAGGCTGTATTTTTGGTATTTTACCTCTACCAGACTGTTTTGCAGCAGACTCAGATATTTTCTGCCATCTTTCAATTTTCTTAGCCTCTTTATCCTTTTTATCAAGTTTTACAATACATCTCTCTGTGTAAACCGGCACAATCTCATCTATACCAAGCTCAACACATTTCTGTATTATAAGCTCCATTTTATCAGACTTAGGAAGTCCCTGAAAAAGTGTTACCTTAGTGTTAGGCTCTGTATCGGATAAAGATTTTGATACAATATCAACAATAACCTCCCTATCCACAAAGCTATTTACCTTACACTCATAGTCTGTACCTAAACAGTCACAAACTGTAATGCCCTCACCCTCACGCATACGGAGAACACTTTTTATATGTTTTGCGTCATCACCTGAAATAGTTATAGTTTCGCCGTTTATATTTTCAGGAGAAACAAAAAATCTAGGCATATTTATCCCCCTTAATCTCAGGCTTTACCTGTATATCTTGAAACAATAGCATTCCAGTCTTTTTTAGTCTTTGTTTCAAGTACAGTAAATCCATTTTCAGCAAGTGCTTTATAAACATCATCAATTCTATCTGTGATTATACCACTTGATATGAATATACCGTTGTCTTTTATAAATGCAGGCACCATTTCTGATAAAGCAACTATAATATCGGCAACAATATTGGCCTCAACAACATCATAGGATTTTGTGGCAAATTTTTTGTAAAGCTCCTCGTCACCTAATATATTACCAGCCATTACGTTATACTTTTCTCTAGGGATATCGTTCATATCAGAGTTTTGATAAGCTATGTTTATAGCGTTAGGGTCAATATCCACAGCGTCAGCATATGAAGCACCTACAAGTAATGATGCTATTGATAAAATACCGCTACCACAGCCGATATCTAAAACTTTGTCGCCCTCTTTAACGTAGTTTTCAATATGTTCTATACAAAGCTGTGTTGTTTCGTGTGTACCTGTACCGAAAATATGGCCTGGGTCGATTTTTAATACGATTTTGTCTGTTTCCTCTTTAAGCTCTTCCCAAGATGGTTTAATCATAATCTTCTCACCAATAGGGAAAGGTTTAAAGTATTTTTTCCAGTTGTTCGCCCAGTCCTCCTCTTTTATATTTTTAAAAGTTAAGTTAAGTGTTCCAAGGTCAAACTCTTTCTCATTTTCTTTTAAAGATGCAAGACCACTTTTTATCTGTGAAAGCATTTCGTTACCTGACGCATTATCTGTAACGAAGAAAGTTATACCAACACCAGCCTCACGTTTAATCTCCACAAGCTCCTCATCTATATAATCCCAGTTGCTGTTTGGGTTTTCCATAAACTCTTTAAAATCGTTTTCGTCCTCTATCATAAGACCAGTTATACCACACTGATATAAAAGACCACTTACGATTTCAATACCATCTCTCGTTGTTTCAATAAAAATCTCAAGCCATTCCATAGTAGCTGTGCCTCCTAAAAAAGTAATAATTATAATTATATCACAAATAAATGATACATAAAGAAAAAGAGTGCAGAAAAATTCTGCACCCTTGTTATATGCTTATTAATCCTGTGTGTAAGGCATAAGGCTCACGTGTCTAGCTCTCTTGATAGCTGTTGTTAAAGCTCTCTGATGTTTAGCACAGTTGCCTGTAATTCTTCTAGGAAGAATTTTACCTCTTTCAGAAACATATCTTCTTAATTTGCTGATATCTTTGTAATCTATTGTTGTTAATTTGTCAGCACAAGCTGCACAAACTCTTTTTTTTCTACGACCACGTTTTTTCTGAATCATATTAGCTACCTCCTTATTAGATTTTACATTTTATATTAGAAAGGTAAATCATCATCTTCAATGCTTTCATCTATTGGATAAAAGCCTTCGTTTGCAGGCTGGCTAGTATTTGACTGCTGTGGCTGGTATGAGTTCTGTGCTGGCATTGGATTCATATCCATAGTAGCACTTCTCTGCTCAAAGTTAGATTTACTTTCAGCAAAATACTGTTCCTCAACTACAACGTCAGTAGACCAGTGTTTCTGACCGTTCTGGTCGTCCCAAGAACGTACCTGAAGTCTACCAATAACACTTACCATCTGACCTTTTCTAAAATATCTCTCTGCGAATTCGCCTGTCTTTCCGAAAGCAACACAGCCAATAAAGTCTGCGTCCTGCTCTCCCTGACGTTTAAAACGGCGATTCACTGCCAATGTATATCTTGCGACAGCCATCGGCTCTGCTCCTTGTGAATATCTAACCTCAGGGTCTTTCACAAGTCTGCCCATCAAAATGACCTTATTCAATGTCATTACCCCCTTTTAATTACGCTTCCTGGCGAATAATGAGGTAACGAAGTACGTCTTCCATAATACGTACACGGCTTTCGATTTCAGCTGGTGTTGTAGCTGGAGCTTCAAATGTGATGAAGCTGAAGAAACCTTCGTTTACTTTTTTGATTTCGTAAGCAAGTCTTCTTTTACCCCAATCATCAACTTTATCGATTTTACCACCAAATCTTTCGATGAGAGCCTGTACTTTAGCAGAAACCTCTGTTCTCGCCTCTTCCTCGATAGCTGGGCTGATAACTAATGCTAATTCGTATTTGTTCATTACATTACACCTCCTTTTGGACTTTAGGCCCTTTCACAATGGAAAGAGCAAGGATTTTTAACTTACAAGCATAGATTTTACCACAGAAACACTATAATTGCAATAGATTTTGCTATATTTTTTATATACTAAAAATTTATATCCTATACCATTTAAATATTTAGTTTCGCTTTGACTTTCCACTTCCCAAAAAGGGCTTTCGTCTAAATTCACCATAAATGTATCAACATCAGAAAAGCTGTAATCTATCTTTGTAACATAGGCCTTATCACATTTATCTAAAAACTGTCTGTAAACACTTTCACCACCGACAACAAAAACTTCCTTATCCCTATAATCAGAAACCACAGACATAACCTCATCTACTGTACTACAAACTATGGCATCACCATTTTTATAACTTTTATCCCTAGTCATAATTATATTAACCCTATCTAAAAGAGGCTTGCCATTGGGAAAAGTTTCAACAGTTTTTCTGCCTGCAACTATCACATTTTTCAAAGTCTTTTCCTTAAAATATTTTAAATCATCAGGAATATAAATGAGCATATCTCCATTTTTGCCTATGCCCCAGTTTTTATCAACAGCAACTATAATATTCATACCCTACCCACCTTGATATTAGATTAAATATATTATATCATAAAATCAAATTTTCTTATTAGGAGGATAAACCTATGGTGTTAAAAGCTGATTACTTTATATTTGATATGGACGGACTTATGATAGACTCTGAGATAACTATATACAACGTATGGAAAAGAATTCTTGAAAAATACGGATATAGTGTAGATATGGAGTTTTACAAACAGTTTATAGGAATACCTGACCACAAAATGGTTACAGGTTTTAAAGAGCGATATGGAGAAGATTTTCCTTTTGAAAAACTTATGAAAGAACACGCAATACTTAGAGATGAAGTTTACGATACAGAGGGCGTACCTTTCAAATACGGTCTTTTAGAGCTTTTAGAAACTTTAAAGAGCAAAAATAAAAAAATGGCAGTTGCAACATCAAGCCCAATGTCCTCTGTTAAAAGACTTTTAAAGAGGGATAATGTAATAGATTATTTTGACTACTTTGTAACTTGTGAAGATGTAAAAACTCATAAACCAGAACCAGAAGTATTCTTAAAAGCCTTAGAATTAGGAGGTTTTAAACCTGAACAGGCTGTAGTTTTAGAAGATTCACAAAATGGACTTTTGGCATCACATAGAGCCGGTATAAGAAGTATATTTATAAAAGATATTATAGAGCCTAAAAAAGAAGTTTTAGACACAGTATACCTAAGAGCTAATAATCTTTTAGTGGTTTCAAAAATTGTAGAGTAAAATTAAGAACACCCCACGTACTACTGGGGTGTTTTTTATTGAATAAAATGATAAAGGCTTATAAAGTGGTCTTTTAGCATAACATAAACCTAAAAAAGAAGTTTTAGACACAGTATACCTAAGAGCTAATAATCTTTTAGTGGTTTCAAAAATTGTAGAATAAAATTAAGAATACCCCACGTACTACTGGGGTGTTTTTTATTAAATAAAGTGATGAAGACTTATAAAGCGGTCTTTTAGTATCACATAAGCCTAAATAAGTTTTAGACACAGTATACTTAAAAGCTGATAATCTTTTAGAAGTTTCAAAAATTGTAGAGTAAAATTAAGAACACCCCACGTACTACTGGGGTGTTTTTTATTGAATAAAATGATAAAGATTTATAAAAGGATATTTTAGTATCACATAAGCCTAAATAAGTTTTAGACACAGTATACTTAAGAGC
>JADIMX010000084.1 GCA_017694425.1 Candidatus Fimicola merdigallinarum | reverse complement strand
ATCATAAAGAATATAAATTTATAGATAAAAGTTTGATTTAAATTTTTATTAAATTATCATAACACTTTTAAAACTCCTTTTGTTTATAAAAAATAGACAACGGGAGTTTTTTATTTTAAATCAAAACTACCTGTTGAATTGGTAGTTTTATAAATCCCTTATATAGCTTTTTCTTATTGTCAGACCCTAATAGGAAATAAATAGTATGATAATTGCAATACTATTTCTTATAACCTATATTTTGGTGTAAATACTATAGATATTTTCATCTCCATTTAGAATGTGATAGAATATTTACTTCTTTCATAACAAAACCTCATATAATTTTATATCCTATCGTAGGAAGTTTTCAATTTTTAACTACCACCAACATATCTATTAGCTTATATTTATCCTATTAAGCAAAAATAAAAAGCCGCAGAAAAATCTACGGCTATAATTATTCTTATTTATTTATAAGAAGGCTTTCACCTGTCATTTCAGCAGGTTTTGGAAGTCCCATCATTTCAAGAAGTGTTGGAGCTATATCAGCAAGTTTTCCGCCCTCTTTAAGACCTACACCCTCTTTGTAGTTAACAAGTACAAATGGAACTGGGTTTGTTGTATGAGCTGTGAAAGGCTGACCTGTTGTATAATCTACAAGCTGGTCGCTGTTTCCGTGGTCAGCACAGATAAACATCTGACCGTCAACTTTTAATAAAGCCTCAAGAACACGACCGATACAAGCGTCTACTGTTTCGATAGCTTTTATAGCAGCTGGTAAAACACCTGTATGACCAACCATATCTGGGTTAGCATAGTTTACAATTATAAGGTCGTATCCGCCATTTTCAATTTTATCAACAAGACCGTCAGTAACCTCAACAGCACTCATTTCTGGTTTAAGGTCATATGTTGCAACCTTTGGAGAAGCAACTAAAAGTCTATCTTCGCCTTCGTATGGCTCTTCAACACCACCATTGAAGAAGAATGTAACGTGAGCATATTTCTCTGTTTCAGCTGTTCTTAACTGTTTAAGACCAAGTGATGAGATGTACTCGCCAAGTGTATTTGTAAGTTTCTGTGGTTTGAAAGCAACCTCTTTGTTTTCTATAGTAACATCATACTCTGTAAATGTAACGAATTTTACTGTTGGGTATTTTTCTCTTACAAATCCGTCAAAGTTAGCATCACAGAATGTTCTTGTAATTTCTCTAGCTCTGTCTGGTCTAAAGTTAAAGAATATTACAGAGTCATTGTCGTTAATTGTAGCAACTGGGTTACCGTTTTCATCTACTATTGAAGTAGGTACAACGAACTCATCTTTTTTATCGTCAGCATATGATTTTTCAACACATTCTTTGGCACTTGTAGCTGTGTTTCCTTTTCCAAGAACCATAGCATCATAAGCAAGCTGAACTCTTTCCCAACGCTGGTCTCTA
This sequence comes from Candidatus Fimicola merdigallinarum, assembly GCA_017694425.1. Classification (GTDB taxonomy): domain Bacteria; phylum Bacillota; class Clostridia; order Lachnospirales; family Anaerotignaceae; genus Fimicola; species Fimicola merdigallinarum. The sequence goes on along the minus strand of JADIMX010000084.1, from coordinate 19,080 downwards.
TCCATAGCGTAGTATCTACCACTTAATGTAGCGATTTTACCAACACCAATTTCAGCTATTTTAGCTTCAAGCTCAGCAACATAGTCTTTACCTGATGCTGGAGGTGTATCTCTACCATCAAGGAAAGCGTGAACATAAACTTTTGTAAGACCTGCTTTTTTAGCAAGTTCTAAAAGTGCGTAAAGGTGTGAGTTATGGCTATGAACACCACCGTCTGATAAAAGACCTAAAAGGTGGAGAGCTGAATCATTCTTTTTGCAGTTTTCAACAGCTGACATAAGAGCCTCGTTTGTGAAGAAATCGCCATCTTCGATAGCTTTTGTTATTCTTGTAAGCTCCTGATAAACAATTCTTCCTGCACCCATATTAAGGTGACCAACTTCAGAGTTACCCATCTGTCCATCTGGAAGACCTACTGCAAGACCACTTGCAAAACCTTCAACACAAGGATATTTTGCTACGATAGAATCGATTACAGGTGTGTTAGCCTGTTTAATTGCATTACCTTCTGTTTTATCATTAATACCGAAACCGTCAAGTATCATTAAAACTGTTGGTTTTTTACTCATTTATATTCCCTCCTAAAATTAAGGGCGGACAATTAAGTCCACCCTAAATATTACAAAATCCTTTAAAGATTTTGAAGAAAAATTCTATATAATTAGTAGTTTACAATCTGTGCAAACTCATCTTTAAGGCTTGCACCACCAACAAGACCACCGTCTATGTTTGGCATACCGAATAATTCGCTTGCGTTTTTACCGTTTACGCTACCGCCGTACTGAATTCTAACTTCTTCAGCAACTTCTTTACCGTAAACTTCGCCAAGAACTACTCTTATTGCACAGCAGATTTCTTCAGCCTGCTCACTTGTAGCAGTTTTTCCTGTACCGATAGCCCAAATTGGTTCGTAAGCTATAACAACTTTTTTAACGTCTTCAGCACTTACACCAGCAAGACCGATCTTAATCTGTGTTCTGATAAAATCAACAGCTATACCAAGCTCTCTCTGTTCAAGAGTTTCACCACAACACATAATAGGTGTGATACCGTGCTCTAAAGCTTTTTTAACTTTTTTGTTTACAGTTTCATCTGTTTCTGCGAAATACTCTCTTCTTTCAGAATGTCCGATAACAACATATTTTACACCGATTTCTGTAAGCATTGCAGGAGAGATTTCACCTGTGTAAGCTCCACTTTCTTCATAGAACATATTCTGTGCACCGATAGCTATATTTGTTCCTTTTACAGCATCAAGAACAGGTATAAGGTCTACAGCTGGTACGCAAAATACTACGTCAACTTTGTCTGTGTTAACTTTGTCTTTTAAAAGCTCAACAAGTTCTAAAGCTTCCTTTGGAGTTTTGTTCATTTTCCAGTTTCCTGCTACGATTTTCTTTCTCATAAACGCCTCGCCCTTTCAAATTTAAATTATATGGTGATTTTTTAAGTATTATTTTTAATTATTTGTTGTCAACAGCTGCAACACCTGGTAATTCTTTTCCTTCAAGGAATTCAAGTGAAGCACCACCACCAGTTGAAATATGGCTCATTTTGTCACCAAATCCAAGCTGGTTTACAGCAGCAGCAGAATCTCCACCACCGATAATTGTTGTAGCACCTTCAAGGTTAGCCATAGCCTCAGCAACAGCTATTGTACCTTTAGCGAATGTAGGCATTTCGAATACACCCATAGGTCCGTTCCAGATAACTGTTTTAGCACCTTTTAATGCATTAGCGTAAAGCTCTCTTGTTTTTGGTCCGATATCAAGACCTTCCCACTCATCTGGGATTTCAAGTGTAGGAACTACCTGTGTTTCAGCATCATTGCTAAATTCCTGTGAAATTACTGTGTCTACTGGAAGAAGTAATTTAACGCCTTTTTCTTCAGCTTTTTTCATCATTTCTTTTGCGTAGTCAACTTTGTCAAGCTCAAGAAGTGATTTACCAACTTTACCACCCTGTGCAACAGCGAATGTGTAAGCCATACCACCACCGATAATAAGTGTATCAACTTTTTCAAGAAGGTTGTTGATTACGTTGATTTTGTCAGAAACTTTAGCACCACCAAGGATAGCAACGAAAGGTCTTACTGGATTTTCAACAGCATTTCCAAGGAACTCGATTTCTTTTTCCATAAGGTAACCAACAGCTGATTCGCTAACGAATTTTGTAACACCTACTGTTGAGCAGTGAGCTCTGTGGCTTGAACCGAAAGCGTCATTTACATATACATCTGCAAGGCTAGCAAGCTCTTTGCTGAAGTTGTCTTCGTTCTTTGTTTCTTCTTTTCTGTAACGTGTGTTTTCAAGGAGAACAACATCTCCGTCTTTCATTTCAGCAACAGCTTTTTTAGCATTTTCGCCAACTACTGTTTCATCTTTAGCAAAAACAACATTTACGCCAAGTTTTTCTGATAATCTTACTGCAACAGGTGCAAGTGAAAGTTCTGGTTTTGGCTCTCCCTTTGGTTTACCCATATGTGAGCATAAAATAACTTTAGCTCCTTCTGACATAAGTTTTTTAATTGTAGGAAGTGCAGCAACTATTCTGTTTTCGTCTGTGATTTTACCATCAATGATTGGCACGTTAAAGTCACATCTTACAAGCACTCTTTTACCTTTTACATCTAAGTTATCTACTGATTTTTTATTTAACATATTTTTATACCTCCAGCATTTTGGTTGTTTTTTTAGGATTTTAAAAATCCATTTATATTATTTCCTGCGAATTATTAAATATAATTATTCGCAAATTAATTTATAATGTTTAATACAAGTTGTCTTTTTACTTACAGAAAAAGCCTATTGCTATTTTAACACAATAAATCTAAATCAGCAATAAAATTAAAGTTAATCCTTAGAAAGTCTTAAAATTTCTTTTGCTGTACCCTCATCAATGACAATAGTCATATTAGGAAGGTTTTTGCTTACTGCCATTATACCTAAAGCTTTTTTCTTTCCGGCAGTAGCACCAATAACGAACGGTATCCTTTTTAAATCTTCAAAATTTAAACCTGCAGGATTCAATTCGTAAACAATCTCACCATTTTTATTGAAATAACAACCGAAAGCTTCGGCAATAGCTTCCTTATTTTCAAGTATTTCATAAACCTCTTTGGATACCCTTCTTTTTTTTGCCATTTCCAAGGCTTCCCCAAGCCCCAAAACTAGCACATCTGCTTTATTTATCCTAGAAATTGTTTTTCGAATTGAGGGTTCGTTCATAACCTCTGTTAAAGCTCGTGAGCTTATAGTGTCCGGAATACTTAAAAGTCTATACTCAGCACAAAGTTTTTCGGCTAACTTTGCTGATAAACTATCACTTTGAAGCTCTATCCTCTCTCTGACACTACCTCTTGCTGGGACTACCATACAGGCTTTTTTTGAATTATAATACGGTATTCCATCTACAATAGACGCAACCGTTGTTCCACCTGTTATGGCTATAATGCTATTTTCATTCACGATATTCATAAGCACTTTTCCGGCAGTTTTTCCTATTTCGGACTTAATAGCCTTATTATGGTCAAAATCACCTTGCACTATATGAACCTTTTTTATCCCCAAAATATTTTCAACTTTTTTCTCTAAGTCAGAAATACCATTATAATCTTTAAAAGTTTCATAAAGTTCACTTATAAGATTTTCCCCTTTATCAGTAATACTTATACCCAATTTAGAAACAGAAACAAGCTCTTCTTCGGCAAGTTTTTCAATATCACTTCTTACTGTTCTTTCTGTGATATTCATATGAGAAGCCAACATTCTTCTTCCTACGGGTTGGAAAATTTGAACAGTTTTAAGAATATTATATCGCCTTTTTACAACGTCTATGTGGTCAGGTATTAATTTCTCTATCATAAAAACTATATTTTCCAAATAAATCACCTCTTGGGTCAATATAAGTCCCACATATTCAATTTATGTCCCACTAGCTTTAAAAATAATACTTACTTAAAATCACCCTAAGTAAGTCTAATGGTAGTATACTATCATTTTCCTAAAAATTCAACAATTTATTTATATTCATTATGTAAAAACACATTGGAATATCCCCTTTAAATTAGTTGTTTTATACAAAATAACTGTTATATTTACAAAATATGCACAATATAACAATTAAATTTTTTCATAATTATACAGGTAATACAATAAGGGTATTATGTCTTAAATACCCTTATAAATTTTAGCTCATCTCTAAAACAATTTTATCAATAATATCACATACAAAACTTATAACATCACTACATTCTGAGGAATTCATAGAAATTCTGCCACAATCAGTATATTTGTACTTTTCAAAGAAGTAATCAAAAAGTTTCATTCTAGCCATACGACCTTTTTCCTCACCTAAAATCATTCCCAAAATAATAACAGCAGATATTAAAACACCACACATTCCACAAAATCCAAAGCCATTATTTATAAGGTTTATACCATTTTCAAACTCTTTAGGTAAATGTATATTATATTTTTCTTCTACTGCCTTAAACATACAAGCTGAGCAGTTATATCCCATATTATAGTACTTAATAGCATTATTTTTCATAAATATCTCCAATACAGTTTTATAATATATTATGTAAAACATATAATAATGTTAAAACTCATTACACTTTTTTACAGTTTTAAACTTATATATTTTTAAATCGTACATAAAATACAATATTAAATATGTGTTTTTCTATATTTCAAATTATTGATAAATTTAATCCTATATGATATATTATTGTAAAAAATTACGTATATGATATTGTAATTTAAAAAATACTTTAAGGAGAATACTTATGAAGAAAAAAAGTATTATGCCATTAGTATTATCCTTCGTTATGGGAAGTCAGCCTATTGGCGTTCTCGCTGAGGAAATTTCTAATGCTAACGATACTCAAACTGGTAAATTCGTACTTGATATGGATTTATCTATGCCAACTAAAAATCAAGAGTTCTCAATAGAGCTTAAAAACTCTGCTGGTTCTACTATAAGCGAAACAGCTACAGCAGTAGACAATGCTATTCATTTTGAAAAAGAAATGAAGGCCGGAGAATATACTCTTACAATTAAATCAAAAAATTACGCTACATACACAAAGAAAATAGTTATCGAAAGCTCATACGCTACAAGTCTTTCACTTGACAATAACCGTATGAACTATGATGAAACTACAACTGAAAATCAGAGAGGTATTATGGCAGTTGGTGACGTTAATGGAGATGGCGAAGTTAACAAAACTGACTCTAAAACTTTAATAGATGCTATAGAAAATGGCTCAACTGATACAGCTAATGACGTTAATGCAGATAGCAAAGTTGACCTTACAGACCTTACATTAGTAGCTATAAATAAAGGTGGAAATACTGATTCTGCTACTGAAAAAACTGTTCTTCCATCTGTTTTAAATATATCTAAAGATAATAACACAGTTGTAAGTGGAAATATAACAAATATTTTAGATGAAGATGCTGGTAAAGTTCAGCTTTCTACTACATCAGGTGCTAAAATTTCAGAAACAAACCCTGTTCAGTTAGAGGTTACACCGAAAGATTCTACTGCAAACCTTGCTGTTGACGGTATTGTCATAAAAACACCAGAAAATGCAGAAAGCACAATAGCTGGTGGTGTAATTACTGTTGAAGATGCAAACGGCGAAACATACGAGGCTAAAATAGTTAAGACAAACGGTCTTACTACATTAGCTAGAAGTGGTGCTACTGCTACTGTTCAGGCTGACGGTTCTGTTGTTGTAAATATCGGCAGACAGGTTGCTATCAAAAAAGTTACTATTAAAATTACATCAACAGTAGGAGCTAATCCAGCACTTGTAGATATAGCACACGTTGAGTTTGTAAACGGTATGGAAAATAGAATTCCAGACCCACAGTTAAACATTCCTGAAATAACAAAAATCGAAGCTATAAACGATAAATCATTCTCTGTTGAATGGACAGCTCAGACAAATGTTGCTTCTTACAATGTTTCTGTATCCGGTGGCGGAAAATCACAGGTTTACCAGACAGAGGACAACAAAATAGTTATATCTAGTGTTGACGGTGAGCTTAAAACAGGTATTCCTTATTTAGTAATGGTACAGTCTGTAAATGGTGACTGGACAAGTGCTTACTCAGAACCAAGAGGAATAACTTTAAGACCTACTAAAGTTCCTGATGCACCTGAAAGTGTAACTCTTACAGCTGAAGTTGGTAGTATTTCTGTTAGCTGGAAAGCTATGGATAGCACAGACTATTACAATGTTTACTACAAAGCTAGTGACGAAGATACATATTCTGTTGTAAAAAATATAACAGGAAATTCTACAAAGTTAACTGATTTAAGAGCTGGTGTTAAATACTCTGTTTACGTTACAGGTGTAAACGACCTTGGCGAAAGTGCAAAATCTATCGTAAACGAGGCTACACCTTTAGTTGATACACCTGTTACTTTCCCTCAGTACAAACTTATAAACACAGGTGACGAAAAAGGTAAAGTTACAGACCACATTGTAGGTGTAGAAATATCAACACACTCAACTGTTAACAACGTTGGTGGTGAGTTCTCTGTTGTGGATAACGACCCTTCAACATACCTTGCTGTTAATGACTGGGATACAGGTTCATCATACGACAATTACAGAGGACCTATGATTACTCTTGATGGTGAATATGAATTTGATACATTAAGATTTTCAGCAAATGCTATGTACAACTATGATACAATAGGTGCTGCTATTCGTTACAGACAGAGTGACGGAACTATGAGCAAAAAAATTCCTGCAAGTACTGTAACTAGCAAAAAAGATGTAAATGGCAAGAAATACTACGTTGTTAAATTCGACGAACCTATTAAAACAGATAAATTCCAGCTTAATATCCACGGATACGGCGGTTCTAAACAGTGTATAGCTGAATTAAAAATATATAGCTATGATAGTATTGAAAATGATGTAAACGCACTTTTTGCTGACAACTTACATCTTGAGCTTAGCGAAGGTGTTACAGCTGATACTATTGCTAAACTTGAAGAAAGACTTGAAGTTAAAGATAATGGCGAATATCACCCAGATAGAGATGCTCTCTTAAAAGAAATCGAGGCGGCAAAAACTCTCCTTGGAGATAGTGGCTTAACTTCAACAATATTAAATATAGATACATCAATAACTTCTAAAGCTGACGGACACCTTGACTTCGCTATGACTATAAGCGACCTTCAGCCTACTGGTATATCAGCTAGAACAGGCGATACAATAGTATTATATGTAGGTAGCCCTGGAGTTGCTGACGGAACAGCTACTAACCTTACTCTTTACTCAACACAGATTCACGGTGAGCATAACAAATGGTTAAAGAGCTTAGGTACATTAAAAACAGGACGTAACGAAATAACAATAGAATCACCTTCTACAACATCAGATGAGCAAGGTGGTGCTTTATATATCGGTTACTCTGGAAGTAAATCTGCTAAACAGTACTCAGTTCGTCTTGGTACAGAGCAGAATATTCCTACACTCGATATTACAAAAGGCAAAACAAGAGATGAAAAACTTGCCCTCGCTAAAGAGTATGTAGAAAAACTTGAATCTCACGTTTCTTCACTTGAAACTAAACATAATGAGGCTCACTCTGGCTATACATACAACGAAAAAACTTGTACATTAAACTTTACTGATATAGTAATGGATAATATGATGTACTCTTTCCCTGCTACTCAGGTTTTAAAAGGTATATCAAGCGGTGCATCTACTACTGATGCTAAAGCTGAAAGACTTCTTAAATCTCTTGAGGCTATGGAACAGGAAATCGACCTTTTCTATCAGCATAGAGGTCTTAACAAAAATAATACAGACACTAACAGATACCCTACACAGCGTCTTAACATACGTTACAGCAAAATGTTTGCAGGTGCATTTATGTATGCTGGTGGTAAACACATTGGTATAGAGTTTGACTCTGTTACTGGATTATTTGGAACAACACCAATAGAGTCTGATGAAAAGGGAAAATATATTTCAGGTAGCTACTCTGGTTGGGGTATTGCTCACGAAATAGGTCACGTTATTAACTCTGGAAAATATGTTCACGCTGAGGTTACAAACAACGTATTCTCAATGCTTGCACAGTCACAGGATAATAACGCAACTGCTCGTATGAAATATCCTAAAGTATACGAACACGTTACATCAGGTAAAAAAGGTATTTCTAACGACCAGGCTACACAGCTTACTATGTACTGGCAGTTACATATGTTCTATGATAACTACTATAACTACAAGACATTTGATAACTTCAGTGACCAGTTTAACAACCTCTTCTATGCAAGAGTAAGTAGCTACACAAGAAATCCTAGTTCAGCACCAAACGGTTTAAGCCTTAACAGTGACTCTATAAATAACTTTGTAAGACTTGCTTGTGCTGCAGCAAATAAAAACCTTCTTCCATACTTTGAGGCTTGGGGCGTTACACCAAATGCTGACACTATTGCATACGCTGAAAAATTTGAGAAAGAAACTGCTAAGATACAGTACCTTGATGATGACTCAAGAAATTACCGTCTTGCTGGTGGCAAAGGTATGAGTAATGGTACAACTGTTACATCATCATTAGATTATAAAGATAACAGCAAACAGGTTACTATCAAACTTTCTAACTCAAATACAAACGATAATGCTATGCTTGGTTACGAAATCATAAGAAATGGAAAAGTTGTCGCTTTCGTTACTGCTGATAACACAAGCTATGTAGATACAATAAAAACAGAAAACAACAGAGTTTATGAGTACGAAGTTATCGGTTACGACAGACTTCTTAACACAACTTCTGTATCAAATGCTGGTTCTGTTAAAGTTTCTCACGACGGAAGTATCGGAAAAGATGGTTGGATTGCAGAAACTAATATGGTTTCAGATAATGACGAAACAATAGTAGCTGGAGATGACACAGGATACTGTGAAGACGACACAATATCAGCTATTAAAGATGTTATAAATGATAACTACTCTGATAGTTACACAGGTACAGCAACTGGAAATGCTGAAATAGTACTTGACCTTAACGGTAAAGAACAGGTTACAGCTGTTAAATATTCATCAGATGATACTACACAGCACAGCTACACAATCTATGTAAGTGACGATAAATCTAGCTGGACAGAGGTTAAAAAAGGTACTCTTGCTGGTACAGAAACAGAAACTATCTACTTCAACAAAGAAGATGACCCTTGTATGTACATCTATGACGCATCATACGTTAAAATTGTATTTAACTCAAAAACTGTTACACTTTCAGAGCTTGACATACTTGGACCAACAGGCGATAATGTAGAGCTTTTACAGTCTGGTATTGGTAAACTTTCAGAAGACTTTAAATATGGTACTAATGAAGACGAAGTTATGAAAGCTGGTTCAGCAGTTGTTACAGGAACATATAAAGGTAACCCTGCTTTCAACGTAGTTCTTCTTAAAGACCAAGACGGAAATATCATAAACGGTGAACAGGTAATACTTGCAGAAGTTCCTGCAAACGGTAGCATTGGAGAAGTTGCTAGTGGAACTTGGGTTTACAAAATAGATGATAGTGTTGATATTTCATCATTATCAAAAGTAAAAGCTGAGCTTTACAGAGTTGATAACCCAGAAACTTTAGAAGGACAGCGTCTTGTATCAGATACTATGTACACAAACATTCCTTCAAGCATACCTTCTATTAAATTAGAAAGTACTGTAACTCTTGCAGAAGAAGTTGCTCCTGAGGTTAAACCTGAAGAGGAATTAGCACCGGAAGTTACTCCTGAAAATCCTGAAGTTACAGAGCCAGTAGAGGAAAAACCTGCTGATGATGTTGTTGCTGATGAGGAAAACAAAGACGAAACTAATTCTGATGTTGCGACTGATGAGGATAACAAAGACGAAACTAATTCTGATGTTGTAACTGATGAAGATAACAACGATGAAACTGTTTCTAATGATGAAGTTGATAACGAAGAAAACGCAGATAATTCTGATGAGGCTGATACAGATAGCCCTATTGAGGTAACTCCAATGCCTTCTGAAGATAATACTGAAGTTGTAGCTCCTGAGGTTTCTGAAGATGATAGCGACCTTATCCTTGAGGGTAGTGACTCAAATGCTCCACTTTTATCAAATATTAAATTTGAAATAAGCGAGCTTAAAAAATCTGCAACAGTAAAACTTAAAAATACAGACGGCGTACCATTTTTAGCAGTTCAGACTCAGATTAAAGTTTCTGACCCTGAAAAAGTTTCAGAAATTACTATGAACTGGAGCGATAAAGCTAAAGAAAGTGAACTTAAAGAATGTATATTCAACAAAGATAAAGGCACTATCTCAATATACGTTGTTTCTAAAGAGCCTTTATCATACGGTGAGGATTTTGTTTTAGGTGATGTAACTGTTAACTCTGAGGCTACAAGCGTAAACTTAGACGTTGATGACACTAAGACAGTATTTGTTTCTTCAGACTTTGAACAGTATTCACCTAGAAAACCAAGTAAACCAAACAAGCCAAATAGACCAAGTACAGGTGGTTCATCAAGCTCAGATGATGTAGATGACGATGACGACAGTACAACTACTGAAAAGCCATCTGAAACACCTGAAGAGGAAAAACCTAGCGATACAACAGGTACAACTGCTGATAAAGTATTCGGTGATATATCTTCTAATGCGTGGTACTACAATGCTGTAAATAAAGCATATCAGAACAAATGGTTCTCAGGTTTAACACCTACAACATTTGGACCAGACAACAATATGACAAGAGCTATGCTTGTAACTGTTCTTGGTAGATTTGATAATGCTAATACTTCAGCTATTGCAACACAGTTCATTGATGTTCCAACTGATATGTACTATGCACCATACGTTGCTTGGGCTAAAAATAATAATATCGTAAGTGGTATGAGTGATGTTGAATTTGCTCCTAACTCAGATATAACAAGAGAACAGCTTGCTGTTATGGTATACAACTATCTTAAATTCAAAGATGTTGATATGTCACAGGCTACTAACAGCACACAGTTCACAGATGCTAACGAAATAAGCACTTGGGCAACTGAGGCTGTAAACGCTATGAAGGCACTTGGTATTGTAAACGGTCGTCCTGACGGTTCATTTAACCCTAAAGGAACTGCAACTCGTGCTGAAATAGCTACAATATTATCAAATATCGATAGTATGAACATAATAAAATAATTTTTAAAACAAAAAACAAGAGGTTTTTAAACCTCTTGTTTTTTATTATTTATATAAACTATAAAGTAATTTTAATCTATAAAAACAAATATATTACTTTTATATTAGTTTTAGACTTACAATATTTAAGTTCTCCTTATTATTTCCCCGTTTTTAAATATTAATTAAACTAAAAATAGAAAAAATCACAATACCACACACATTCTTCTCTTTTTACCATTCCTATCAACAGCCTCTAATATATCCATAGGAACACCATAGGCTTTCTCAAGATTTTCAGATGTAAGAACTTCTTCGGCATTTCCAAAATCAACTACACTACCCTTTTTCAATATAAGTAACTTATCATTTTTATTAAACGGATAATCTGGTGCGTGAGTTGAAAGTATTATTCCATATCCGTATGATGAGAGCTTTCTTATAAACTCATATATTCGCTCAGACTTAACAAAATCTAAATCAGATGTAGGCTCGTCCATAACCATAAACTTTGATTCCTGACATATAGCCCTAGCTATAAGCACCAATTTTCTCTCGCCACCAGAAAGCTCAGTATACTTTCTATCTTCTAAATCAGCTATACCAACGTACTCAAGGGCTTCTCTCCCCTTTTCAAAATCCTTTTTGCTAGGAGTACCCATAAACCCCATTTTCCCTACTCTACCCATAACAACAACATCTATAACTGTATAACCAAATATAGGTGTATGGTTCTGTGGTATGTACGAAAAATACTCGGCAATTTTTTTACTACTCCAATGTTTTATATCCTCACCATCTAAAGTTACACTGCCCTCTTTTCTATCCATAAAACCTAATATAGTCTTAAAAAGTGTAGATTTTCCTCCCCCATTATGCCCTATAACACACATAACACTTCCATTTTCAAGAGCAAAACTTACATTTTTAAGTGATAGATTATTATCATATCCGCTAGAAAGATTTTTTACTTCAAGTTTCATTTACCGTCACCTCTTGCTCCTATAAGATATAAAAAGAATGGTGCTCCCGTAAGTGCTGTCATAACTCCTAGAGGGATTTCCATAGTTGATAAAGAACGGGCTATATTATCCATAAAAAGGAGGAACGACCCTCCCATAAGTGCTGATGTAGGTAAAAGTCTAGTATACTGCGGGCCTACAAACTGCCTTGATATATGGGGTATCATAAGTCCTACAAATCCTATAAGACCACCTAAACATACAGCTGAAGCACTTAAAAATGTTGCACCGACAACTGCAATAGCTCTAGTTCTATTTGGATTTATCCCCATACTTCTTGCCTCATCATCACCTAAAGTAAGAATATTAAGCTTATAACTCATAGAAAACAGTATTATAAAACCTAAAATCATAGGCACAATAGAAAACATAAGTCCCTCTTTATCCGTTTTAGAAAGACTACCCATAAGCCAAAATGTTATTTCTGAAAGTGTATTGTTAGGGTCAGCTATATACTTTAAAAATGTTGTGCAGGCATTGGCCAGAGCCTGAACCATCATACCTGCTAATATAAGGCTTACTGTCTGATTATATCTAACCTTATTTACTGTAATATAGCATATAAAAACTGATATTATACCAAATGCAAAGGCTATTATCTGTACATAATAATAGGATAAGTCGAGGCTTATTGCTAAAGACGCCCCAAGACCTGCACCGGCAGAAACACCTAGTATATCCGGAGAAACAAGGGGGTTTTTAAACATACCCTGATATGCACTGCCGGAAACCGACAAGGCACTACCTATTAAAAAAGCTGATATAATTCTAGGTAATCTTATATTCATAATAACATTGTACTGACTAGTTTTAGTTTCTCCCGAAAGTATAGTCGGGATTATATCTTTTACCGGTATTTTATAATATCCTATGGCAAAAGACGATAAAATTATAATAATGCTTATAACTACCATAGAAATCAATACTAGGGTAAATTGACTTGTTTTTTTAGATTTTATATTCAATGAAAATTCTCCTTTTTAAATCAACTTTATTGACAGCATTGTAATAATATGCTATCTTTATTCTTGCAAAAGTATAACGCTTTTTTAACATAAATTCAAGATATATATTAAAATAGCAAGGAGAGAATATTGTGAAAAAAATATTAGCTTTATGCACAGCTCTTACTATGATGTTTTCAGTAGTAGGTTGTAGCACAAACACAACAACACAGAACGAAACAAATACTAACAAAGCAGAAACAGCTACAACAGTTACTGTAACTGATATGGCCGGTCGTACTTTGGAAATAAAAAGCGAAATAAACAAAGTGTATTGTGCAGAGCCTGTAAGTGCTATTGCATTATATACATTAGAGCCTGAATTACTTTTAGGTTGGAATTACAAGTTAAATGATTACGAAAAAGAGTTTATACTACCAGAATATCAGAATTTACCTGTATACGGAATGAATGACAGTGTAAATATTGAGGCAATTATAAATGATAGTCCTGATGTATGTATACAGATGGGTAGCTCTAAAGAATCAGATATAGAGAAAGCTGACAAATTATCAGAACAGCTTGGTATACCTGTACTTATAATAAGCAATTCATTACACGATTCTGCAGAAATGTATAGATTTATGGGTACAGTTTTAGGGCAGGAAGAAAAAGCTGAAGCTTTAGCTAAATACTGCGAAGATGTATTAACAAGTGCAAAAGAATTAACACCTTCAAACCCACCTACAATATACTACGGTAACGGCGAAGATTCTCTTGAAACAGCACCAGCCGGCTCTGTTTCTGCTGAAGTATTTGAAATACTCGGTGCTGACAACGTAGCTAAAGTAGAGCTTGACGGTGGTTCTCGTGTTCAGGTATCTAGCGAACAAATTTTAAGTTGGGACCCAGAATACATATTTGTAAACGGCGAGCCTAAAAAATCAATTACAGGTTCACAGGCTAAAGATAGCATTCTTGAAAACCCTGCATATGCAAGCCTTCAGGCAGTACAGAATAATAAGGTTTACAGTATACCAAAATCACCTTTCGCTTGGGTTGATAGACCAATGGGGCCAAACAGAATTATAGGTATTGAATGGGTTAAGAGTGTATTATACCCAGACTTAACAACTAAATCACAGAATGAGATTATAAAAGAGTTTTACAATCTTTTCTATCATATGGAGCTTACAGATACACAGATTGAAAGACTTTTATCAATGTAATATATATTTTAGGCAGTCCTTTTGGGCTGTCTTTTCTATTAAAATAATTTTAAAATAAATCCCATAAATATAGTTTATAATCAAAATATTAATATTTTTCTCTCCTATATTTTGGTTAAAATACTTTATTATATTTACACCAAAGTTTAGAATGTGATAGACTATTTATTTTTTTATAACAAAATATCCCACAATTTTATTTTTAGTTGCCATATCAATTCTATAATATACGACTTTATAAAAATTTTTAGCTACCCTATTTGGCAACAATAAAAAAAGTTGTAGAATTTAATCTACAACCTTTTTATCATCATTTTTTTGATTTTCTTCTAAAACTTCTTTAAATTCACTGGCTGATAAAGGTTTTGAGAAATAATAACCTTGAATAACATCACAATGTTCAGCTTTCAAAAATTCATATTGTTCTTTTGTTTCAACACCCTCAGCTACCAAAGACATACCAAGATTTTTAGCTAAGTCTATTGTATATTTAATAACCCTATTTCCCTTTTCTGTACCTATAGTATCAACAAAGGACTTATCTATTTTTAAAGTATCGAAATTAAGGTTATTTATTGATGAAAGTGATGAGTAACCTATACCGAAATCGTCTAAGTATACTCTAAAGCTAAACTTGTGCATTATCTCTATTATCTTTTCAAGTTTATCTTCACTATCAACAATGGCACTTTCAGTAACCTCAAGTTTTATTAAATCCCCAGGTATATTATACTTATCCAGTGTATTTTTAATATAATAAATAGCATTTTCATCACTTAAATATGCCCTAGATAAGTTTAGAGATATAGGCATAACATCTAAACCCTGTTCTCTCCATTGACTAATACTTTTACACACATTTTCCAATACTATTCTATCTATTTCCTGTATTAAACCAGTTTTCTCACTAAATTCAATAAAATAGTATGGTGATATAATTCTGCCATCACTTTTATACCATCTTACCAAAGCCTCTGCTCCGACAATCTTTTTAGTAAAGGTATCATACTGTGGTTGAAACCACGCCATAAATTCCTTATTAGCAATACCCTCTTTTATCTCATCGTTTAATTGCTTGTTTCTAAGCTCTGTTTCTCGCATAGCCTGTGAATAGTATGAGTAGCCTTTTTCAACATTTTTCTTATTATCATTTTTAGCCATTTGAGCATAGCTAAAAGATTTTTCAAAAGAATGTTCCTCGTTTGTAAGTTCATATATACCTACTGCCATAGTTAGTTGCATATTTTTATTATTACAAATAATTTTACTAACTTTATTAATTACAGAGTCTATTCTATTTTCTAACTCATCTTTAGTATCATACATATATAGTGCAAAAAATACATCTGAATGGTCTCTTATAACTATCTCATTATCATCTTTTACACTCATTTTTAAAATATTAGCAATATACTTTATAACATAGTTACCTACCTGAACACCGTATATCTCATTTACCATTTTCATCTTATTAACGTCATAGCCAACAAGAGCAACTTTTTTATGGCTAGATTTCTTAAGTCTATCTAAAAAATTAGCCTTTAGATATTCTTTGTTATAAAGACTTGTAAACTGGTCACAGTAGGCTATTCTTTCAAGTTTTTCCTCTCTGCCTTTATGAATATTTAGAAGAATTACCAAAGCTACAATGGTAATAACAGCTATTCCTACATTAAAA
Organism: Candidatus Fimicola merdigallinarum; assembly: GCA_017694425.1. Lineage (GTDB taxonomy): Bacteria > Bacillota > Clostridia > Lachnospirales > Anaerotignaceae > Fimicola > Fimicola merdigallinarum. The sequence goes on along the minus strand of JADIMX010000084.1, from coordinate 3,025 downwards.
ATATGGATATACTCAGCTATTATAACTGTCTTTTCTCTTAAAACATCATCTGTTCCAACAGTCATAACCCACCAATCATTTATCCCAACAGGGTTTAATGATATATATTTATATCCGTCATTTTTTATGTTTATTATATCACCCTGACCATTTTCAAGTATATTTTTAATATTATCTATAACTTTGTCATTTTCTGCAAAATCATCTAGTATATCATATATATTATTTATACTAAGACCACTTTTTTCTTCTGCTTTGGAAATAATATCACCATTAGGTTTTAAAATATACATATAAGGCTCAGAGCCCATTTCACTATAAAAATCTTCTAAAAATTCATCAGCAGGTTGTAAACCACAAAGCACACCTTTTACGCTGTTATCTTTATTATCTAAAATAGGTACAGCATATACATTTACAGTTTGATTTTGAAACCTATCAATTATTATCTCGCTTATATTAGATTTACCACCTAAAGCCTGTAAAAAATACTGTCTATCTTTTAAATTTAGTATTTTACCTGTACTCATATAGGCATCACCACTTGGAAGGATAATGCCTATTTCTCTAAATCCAAGAACATTTGCAAATCTTTGCAAATCATCAAAGGAATTTATATAATCATATTCTTCATTAGAACCGATTTCTATTGCTAGATTATCTAGTTCTTCTATTTTTCCTTTTAGTTTCTCGTCCACTCTGCTCAAATTTTGACTTGATGATTTAGATATTTGCTCAATTAAATGTTTATCCATCTGATTATTTACATAATATCTGAAAACCAGCATAATACACACAGTAAATATCAGATAGAGCACTAAAAAATATATTCTTCTATTTCGCTTTAATCTGCTCATATATGCACCTTTCAAATATATAATTTGAGCTTTATGAATGATTATTCTTCGCCGAAAAGCAATGTTCTTCTTGTACAGTTTACTTTACAATTATTACATTCAGACTTCATACACATATTGTTTTCTACGTTAATATAAAAACCGTCTTTACCGTGTCTTTTAGCAACATACATAGCTGCATCTGCACATTTATAAAGGTCTTCAAAATTATCACATTCTGGACCCATATAGGCTATTCCGACGCTGACTGATAGTTTATATTTAACATAATATTCACTCAGCTCTCTTCTAACAACATCAAGAAAATTCTCTATCTTAGCGTTTATAATCTCTTTTTTAAAGTAATTAGGCATAAATATGACAAATTCATCTCCACCAAGTCTAGCCTTTATGTCTGAATCCCTAAACTGTCTTTTAATTAAATTAGCAAACTCTTGTAATAAAATATCGCCAGTCTGATGACCTGCCTTATCATTTACAAGTTTAAAATTATCAAGGTCCATAATAACCATAACACCGTTAGGTTCTTTATTTTCTACACAGAATTTTTCTACTTCTTCCTGTATCTTCTTACGGTTATAAAGTCCTGTAAGATGGTCTACATATGATTTCTCTTTCTCGATTTTAAGATTTTCAGAAAGATTTGTTTCTCTTTCTACAGAATCTGTAATATCTTCAAAGAAAGCATATGAAAGATTTTCAAAAACAACTCGTCTTACCTTTATAATTCTACCTGATTTACACTTAAGAGTTTCAATGGCTTCAACAGATTCTTTGCCGTTTAAACGCTCTTTTCCTTCTTCAAATTTTCTTCTTACTCTATCCTCAACTTCCTCAGAAGTAACTCCCATAAGTTTAGGAAGATTTTCTGAGAAATATATCTGATTAATATCAGCATAATATTCATAGGATTCAAAGCCTTCACCAAGCATATTAGCAATACTTGTAATACGCTCACCTTTAGAGCTTATAACTCCTATTACCTTATTTAAATTATCTGCTAACAATGATAACTCTTCTGTTCTTTTAGCCTCTGGTATGAATTTTATGTCTGTTCTACCTTCAACAAAGTTAACTAATCGTTTATTGATTCTATCTATGTCAGTCAGAACTAATTTATCAATAAGTATGTATATTAATAATATTATCATAACTGACAGAAAAAAGATATACCCAATAAATTTTACCATATAATTTTTTACATTTTCTTTAAGGTCATCAACCTTTACAAGTGTTCCAATAAACTTATCTTCGTATTCATCAATAATAGCAAACTGAGATTTTCCATTAATCTTAACTATACCTGGTTTACCAACCAAACTTCTAAGAGTTTCTATAGGTTTTTCCATCTCTAACACTTGCTCATTATTTGTAGTAATACCAAGTATTTCTGCATTAGTTGAATTCATAACAAAAATAGTACGGTAAGATTTTGTAGGTATTGACGCAACATAAGAGCTTATACTAGACATACTCTTATACTGCTCAAGAAGGTCAGGGTCTATCTCTATTTGTATTATACCACCTGTTTTCTTATGTTTAATTCCGGCATACATAACATTATTAGTATCTGTAGCAGATGAAACACCGTCATAATTAGCGTGAAAATCACTAGCTTCTCTATTCTCTAAAAGTGGTATAAATTCAGAAAACTTTTCATTGTTATAAAAATTTTGACCTATATTTTTAGGTTTACTACTTTGTACTATTGTACCATTTGCATCAACAATATTTATATTTGATACTTCTAAAAGGTCAAGTATATTCTTCCACTCACTATTTGATATATGACCGTCAGTATCACTATCTATTAAAAATTCTGCGAAGTGTAAACGGTTTCTGTAATCGTCCTCAAATAGCTCCTTAGCTTTTTCGTCTTTTATTTCACTTGAATTTATATTATCAATAATCTGTTTATTAACAGTTACTCCTGTATAACGCTCGCTTTCTATCTCTTGATTAAGAAAGAGTCGCCAAAAAACTAAAGAAACTATTGTTGAAGAAACACATAACACCAACACTAAAGCTATTAGTATTTTTTTCTTCATACCAATACCCCCCCCCGAAAATTTGCACAATCGGATTAGTTTTATTCACTTTTTCTTTGTAAGTTTTGTTATGTATATTCCTCATTCTCAAAACAGCCCACTCCACTTTTATTTTTAAGG
>JADIMX010000083.1 GCA_017694425.1 Candidatus Fimicola merdigallinarum | reverse complement strand
AGTAAGTGGTCGCCGGGATTATGGCGCTGTAGCCAAGTGGTAAGGCAAAGGTCTGCAACACCTCTATTCATCGGTTCAAATCCGATCAGCGCCTTTCTTTAATTATGATATATCTAGAACCAACATTAGTTGGTTCTTTTTTATTGTCGTCGAATAGGTTAGAGGGTGGATAAAAATTCTTATAGGAAGATGAAAATCTCCTATGATAGAATTGGTGTGGAAAGCAAAAATAAAATTATAGGTGGCTTTGTCATTAAAGATATAAATAGTTTATCACATTATAATAAGAAAAATATTAAGAGTGTCTTGTTAAAAAAGGTTTGAAATAATAGAGCAAGAAATTTCTTAAGTTCATTACAATTTATGGGGTATTTATTATGTGATATTTGTTAAGGGATATTTGTTAGGGATATTTAAAAAGTAGTTTAATTATATCTTATAATAATTTTTGGTGCAAAGGATTTTATTTATATATATTAGGTAGAAATCAAAATATAATAAAAGAATATACAGCTACATTTATGGTTAGCGAAATTAAGTGGGCAAAAAATAACTGCTTTTAGTGGCAGACAAGAAATATTAGTATATAGTAGTGTAATTTTTATACTGTTCAGCACCTATTAGAGGGTTACAACAAAAAATATTATAGGGCTTAAGTAAACCATATGTTCAATGGGTGTTTTAATTGTTTTATAAAAAATAGCTTTAAATTGTCTATTTAGAAATTTAGCTTTAAATATCTAATTGAAATATTATACAAGATGTACAAGAAGTGTATAAGAGTTATATATTCTGATTTTTAGAAATTTTAGCCAATATAAAATTTATGGAAATAATGAATATTGAAACATCAAGAGGGTATCGGAAGTAGAGATATTATGAAGTTTTTACCTTAAAAACATTGGTAAATCACATTGATTTTAACTCTTATGTTAATGCGTGTAGATAAAGGATTTTTAAAAATGTATAGTATTAGCTTTATTCATAATAATTCACAATATTATATTTAATTGGGTATATTTTAAGTCTAAAATAAATACATCATTTGATATTAAATATATAATACAGATATTTTATCTTAGTTGCTATTTATTATAGAACTTTATGATTTTATGATATGCGATTATCAATTTATATTCTCTTGAAAAGTATATAAAAATGATATGTAAAGCTAAGTGGGTTAATAAGAGATTTCTGTTAAGTGTAGTAGTGTATAAAAATTTTTATAGAATATATTAAAAAATATTGATATAATTTTATTGAAATATTTATACGCGAAAAAAACAAATCCTTATATGAAAAAATATAAGGAGGTGTTTCTATGTTTTTGATACTAATAGGGATTATAATAGTAATTCTTTCTGGTGGTGCTATATTAACTATGGCATTTAGCGATACAATATTAGGTATCATATTCATTGTACTTATAATACATTTTTTATTCAAAAGAAAATGAAATAATTTGGTATAAGTTTTGGAAGGGGAGTTTTAGTTGAAGAAAGTTATTATAATGGATATTGACGGTACACTTACTAATGAGGACAAGATAATATCTGAAAATACAAAAAATAAATTGAAAGAACTTCAGTCACAGGGTGCTGTTCTTGTACTTGCATCAGGTAGACCAACTAGAGGTCTTATGCACTTTGCTAAGGAGCTTGAAATGGACAAACATAATGGTCTTTTAGTATCTTTTAACGGTGCTAGGGTTACTGACTGTGAAACAGGTGATATACTTTTTGACCAGACAATGACTGTAGATACTTGCAAGGCTGTTTTAAATCATATGAAGAATTTTGATGTAATACCTATGGTTTACAAGGGTGAGTACTTACACGTTACTGATGTGTACAATAATATTGTACACGCTTATGGTAGAGAGCTTAATATTATACACTACGAATCTAGACTTTGTAATTATAAACTTTGTGAGGTTGATGACCTTGAAGAATTTGCTGACTTCCCTATGAATAAAATACTTACTGCGGGAGAACCTGATTATTTACAGGAAAACTACAAAAAAATGATGGAGCCATTCAAAGATAGTTTAAACTGCGTATTTACTGCTGATATGTATTTTGAATTCACAGAAAAAGGCATTGATAAGGCGAATGCTTTACATTGTGCATTAACACCTCTTGGCTATACAAAAGAAGATATGATAGCTTTTGGAGATGCTCAGAATGACAAAACTATGTTAGAATATGCTGGTATCGGTGTTGCTATGGGTAATGCTACACAGGAAATTAAAGATATAGCGGACTATATTACATTGTCAAATAATGATGACGGTATTGTTCACGCTTTAAACGAGCTTTTAAAATAATTTAAATTAAAGTATACACTTTTGTGTATACTTTTTTATTTTATAAAAACGTTATACTAAAATTATTATGTGTATAATAAATAAATTTATATTTTTATTGTGTAATAAGCTGTATATTGACTATTTATATGACTTTTTTACTGTAATAATAAACATTGATATAATTGTATTTTATGTGCTAAAATTAAAAATAGTTTTATAATTTAGTATATTTTAAGGAGGCACATTAAATGAAAAGTATAATAACTGTTGTTGGAACTGATAGAGTTGGTATAATTGCAAAAGTTTGTAACTATCTTGCAGAGGCTAATGTAAATATACTCGATATATCTCAGACTATTGTTTCTGGGTACTTTAATATGATGATGATTGTTGATATTTCAAATTCTATAAAATCTTTTGAAGATATGGTTGAAGGTCTTGAAAAAATAGGCGAGGAAATAGGTGTTGTTATAAAAATGCAACACGAAGATATATTTAATTGTATGCACCGTATCTAATTTTTTACTAAAATTTTTAAGGAGGATATTTTTATGCTTTCTATAATGGAGATACAGGAAACCAATAATATGATTTCCGAATCAAATCTTGATGTTCGTACTATAACAATGGGTATAAGCCTTATGGATTGTGCCGATTCTGATATTGATAGATTTAATGAGAAAATATATAAAAAAATAACAACATACGCAAAGGACCTTGTCAAAGTTGGTGATGAGCTTTCAAAACAGTTCGGAATACCAGTTGTAAACAAGAGAATTTCTGTTACACCTATTTCTATTGCTGCAGCCGGCTGTGAAACAGATTCATATGTAAGCATTGCAAAAACTCTCGATAGAGCAGCGAAAGATGTTGGTGTAAACTTTATAGGTGGTTTTTCTGCTCTTGTACAGAAGGGTTTTACAAAGGCTGATAAAATCCTTATAGAGTCAATTCCGGAGGCTCTTGATGTTACAGAAAGAGTTTGTTCATCAGTAAATGTTGGTACATCAAGAAATGGTATCAATATGGACGCAGTAAAGAGAATGGGCGAGATTATAGTTGAAACAGCCGAGAGAACAAAAGACAGGGACTGTATAGGCTGTGCCAAGCTTGTTGTTTTCTGTAATGCCGTTGAGGACAATCCGTTTATGGCAGGTGCTTTTCACGGTGTAGGTGAGGCTGACTGTGTTATAAATGTAGGTGTAAGTGGCCCTGGTGTTGTTAAAACAGCTCTTGAAAATGTTAAAGATACAGATTTTGAAACCCTTTGTGAAACAGTAAAGAGAACAGCTTTCAAGATAACAAGAGTTGGTCAGATTGTCGCTCAGGAGGCATCAAAAAGACTTAATGTACCTTTCGGTATAATAGACCTTTCTTTAGCACCTACTCCAGCAGTTGGTGATAGTATTGCAGAGATATTTCAGGTTATGGGTCTTGAGCAGGCAGGAGCTCCAGGTACAACTGCAGCTTTAGCTATACTTAACGACAATGTTAAAAAAGGTGGAGTTATGGCATCATCATATGTTGGTGGTCTTAGTGGTGCTTTCATTCCTGTAAGTGAGGACCACGGTATGATAGAGGCTGTTGAAATGGGAGCTTTAACACTTGAAAAACTTGAGGCTATGACTTGTGTTTGCTCTGTTGGTCTTGATATGATTGCTATTCCAGGGGATACAAAAGCAACTACTATTTCTGGTATTATTGCTGATGAGTCTGCTATTGGTATGGTAAATAATAAGACAACTGCTGTAAGAATTATACCTGTTATAGGTAAAGGTGTTGGCGAAAGTGTAGAGTTCGGTGGGCTTCTTGGTTATGCACCTATTATGCCAGTTAACACTTATAGCTGTGATGCATTTATAAATAGAGGTGGAAGAATTCCAGCACCTATACATAGCTTTAAGAATTAAAATATCTTTTATGACTGCCACAGCAATTAAAACTGTAGCAGTCTATTTTTATATTTATTGTATTATTGAATATAATATGTAATAATTATAAAAATGATGGAATTTAGTGTGTATATGGAGGATATTTTATGAGAGTTCTTGAAAAATTAAATCCAAATAAAGTTTTTTACTATTTTGAGGAGATAAGCCAAATACCTAGAGGTAGTGGAAACGAAAAGGCTATAAGTGATTATATAGTTGAATTTGCTAAGGATAGAGGTCTTTTTGTGTATCAGGATAGTGCTTACAATGTTGTAATAAAAAAATCTGGTACAAAGGGATATGAAGATTCTCAGGCTGTAGTTTTACAGGGGCATATAGATATGGTTTGTGAGAAAAACAATGATGTTCCTCACGATTTTACAAAAGACCCATTAAAACTTAAAGTAGAGGGTGATTTTGTTACAGCTGATGGAACAACTCTTGGTGCTGATGACGGTATTGCTGTTGCTTATATGTTAGCACTTTTAGATGAAGATGGTATAAAGCACCCACCTTTAGAATGTCTTTTCACTACTGATGAGGAGGCAGGAATGAAAGGTGCTATACAGTTTGACGGAAGTGTTCTTACTGGTAAAAGACTTATAAACCTTGATACAGAGGAGGAGGGAAAACTCCTTGTTAGCTGTTGTGGAGGAATGAAGGTTACAACTCAGATTAATATTAATTATGAGGAAGTTTCTTCTGAACTTATGCCTTTATTTATAAAAATAAGAGGTCTTAAAGGTGGTCACAGTGGTTCTGATATACATTTACAGAGAGCCAATGCTAATAAACTTATGGGTAGGGTTTTAAAGGCTATTTCTGAAGTTAGTGTAAAGGTATCTAAGGTAAATGGTGGTCTTATGGATAATGCCATTTCAAGAGAGTGTGACGCTCTTATTTTTGTTGAAGGTCATAAAGTTGAAGGTTTAAAAGCTATTGTAGATAATATGAAGGCTACTTTTATACACGAATACAAGGGTGTTGAGGATAGTATAGATATTTTAGTTGAAGATGTTTGTGGTGATATTAAATACATTGCTTTTGATGAAATAACAAGAAAAGCTGTTGTGGATATGCTTATTTTAATTCCTTACGGTGTTAAAACTATGAGTGTTGATATAGAGGGCTTAGTTGAAAGCTCAAATAATATAGGTGTTTTAAGGACTATGGAGGATACAGTAGATTTTATATGTGCCGTAAGAAGCTCTGTTGCCTCAAGAAAACAGCTTATATTTGATGAGATTGAAACTATAGGAAACCTTGTAAATGGTAAAACTTTTGCAACATCATCATACCCAGGTTGGGAATTTAACCCTAATTCTGAAATTTTAGCTGTTACAAAAGAAGTTTTTAGAGAATTCTACAAAAAAGAGCCTGTTGTGGAGGCTATACACGCAGGTCTTGAGTGTGGTCTTTTTGCTGAAAAAATAGATGGTATGGATATGATTTCAATAGGTCCTGATATATTTGATGCTCACACTCCAGACGAGAGAATATGTATTTCATCAACTGAAAGAGTATGGGAGTTTTTAAAACTTTTACTTGAAAAACTTAAATAAAAGGAGAAAAATATGAAGTTACCGTGGGATAAAGAATATCTTAAGATTTCTTTTCACGTTATAGTTACAATAGTTACTATATACGTTTTAAGTATTTTGATAAAAAATATATATAAATTAAATGATATTGCCAATGAGTGGATATCTTTTATAACTACAATATTGTCACCGCTTATAATAGCACTTGTGTTTTCCTATGTGGTTAACCCTATTGTTGAGTTTTTTCAGGATAAGACAGAAAGTTTATTTGAAAATATTCCGTTTTTAAATAAAAAACAGCAGGACCCTAGGTTTAAAGTGCGTACAAGAGGTACTATTTTCACATATATTTTAATATTTTTTGCCATAGGGTTAGTGTTAAAGATTCTTGTATCTAAAATAGGTAGTGCTGACATAAATATGTTTGCAAATATGATTACGGCTAGTGTACAGGAGTTTTCCGACCTTATAACTATGATTTATGTGAAACTTGAGGAAATGGGAGTTTTACAAAATGTAAATGGAAGTTCGGCTCAACAATGGATTACAAAAGGCACTAATGCTATAACAAACTACGTTATGGGGTTTGCAAACTCTTTTTCAAAGGTTGGAAGTGGAGTTTTAAACACATTTATAGGTCTTACAATAGCTTTCTATCTTTTAGCTGAAAAGGAAAGAATACTCTATTACTGCAATGATGCAATAGATGTATTTTTTAACAGCAATATATCTAAAACAATAAAAGGTGTTTTTACAGATATGAATAACACTTTCTCCGGATATATAAGAGGTCAGGTGACAGATGCTATTATAATGGCAACATTAATAAGTATATCATTTAGTATTGCCGGTATAAAATACGGCATTGTTATAGGTATAATTTCAGGTTTTTCAAATCTTATACCTTACGTTGGAGCTATTGTGGCATTTATACTTTCTGTAGGTGTGGGACTTTTAAGTGGTACGCCGATAAAGGCTTTATATGCTGCCATAATAGTCCTTGTGCTTCAGCAGATAGATAGTATATTTATTGTTCCTAGAGTTGTAGGTAAAAGTGTTGAGCTTCACCCAGTATTAGTACTTTTATCATTATCAATTTTTGGTAGCCTTTTTGGTATTTTAGGAATGGTTGTGGCTGTGCCTGTTACAGCACTTATAAAAATATTTATATCAAGATGGTACATTAAGAAAAGAGAAGAAAGATTTTCATAAGTTTAAAGGTTCGGATATATTTTGTATTCGAACCTTTTTTACTGTGGTTCAGACAAAAAATATTGTTTTTATGTATATATTAGAAATATGTATTTTTGAGGGGTTTTTATATGAATAAAGATAAAAGTGAAATAGTTTTTTTTAGCATTTGTCTTACTTTTTTTATTCTTTTTATTGCTATAAACTTTTTTCATATGAATTATGTAAGTGTATCATTCCTTGTTTTAGGTATTTCGCTTGTATATTTGTATTATACTAAAAAGAAAGTATGGTCATTGGTCTTTGGCTCTATAGTTATTCTTTTGTATATTGCAGGTATGTTGTCGGATATTATTGGCTTTGGTAAAGATATACTTAGGAGTATTATTTTTGTGGCAATGGGTATTGTAATGATACTTACCTACTATAAAACAAAAAGTCCTTCCTATGCTACTTTTGGTAGTTTTGTAATGTTTGCAGGTTTTTTTGTTTTTGTTGAACACTATGATGATGTTGCTTTGACTTGTGCATCAGCATTTTTCTCAATTATAGGGACTTCATTTCTTTTTTCATATATTATAACTAAAGGCAAAGCTAATATTTTAAATGTTGTAGTATCAATTTTACTTATGCTTATAGCTATATTTTGCCTTTTGGGAGGAAGCTATTACGGTTTAAAATACATATATCCATTTTCTATTATGTGTATAGGCTTAGGGGTTTTTGTATATCGTATCATAAAACGAAACTAGATTGAGTTTTAATAGATTTTGGGATATAATTAAGTTTATGATTAAAAAAAGGAGTTTTTTATGGATAATAGATTTCTAAGAACGGAAATGCTTATAGGTACAGAGGCTTTAGAAAAGCTTAAAAACTCTAAGGTTGCCATATTTGGAGTTGGTGGAGTTGGTGGCTATGTATGTGAGTCATTGGCTAGAGCCGGTATAGGTAGTTTTATACTTGTGGATAATGATACTGTAAGCATATCTAATATAAACCGACAGATTATAGCTCTTGAAAGTACTGTTGGAAAGTACAAAACAGAGGTTATGGCAGAAAGGATAAAAAACATTAATCCTAATGCTAATGTAAAAATATATAATAAATTTTTCTTAGGCGAAGAAGATGAATATATAATAGATACTGACTGCGATTATATTGTAGATGCAATAGACACAGTTACAGCTAAGATAGCTCTTGTTCTTTTAGGCGAGAAGTTAGGGATTCCTGTAATATCATCTATGGGTACAGGAAATAAACTTGACCCTACAAGATTTGAAATATCTGATATATATAAAACATCAATTTGTCCATTAGCTAAGGTTATGAGAAAGGAACTTAAAGCTAGGGGAGTTAAGAAACTTAAAGTACTTTATTCTAAGGAACAGCCTAGAGAAGCCTCTATGACAGAAAGTGAGATTTTGGAAAAAGGTGAAAAGACTAATAAAAGAAGAACACCGGCTAGTATTTCTTTTGTCCCACCTGTTGCAGGGCTTATAATAGGCGGAGAGGTTATAAAAGACTTAACGGGGGTGCGATAAAATATTATGGCAGAGAAAGGTATTGTTACAGAACTTAAAGATAATAATATTGCGTATATAAAAATGAAAAGAACAGAGGCTTGTGCCAAGTGCAGAGCTTGTGTTTCTGGTCTTAGTGAACAGGATATGTTTATAGATGCAGAAAATGACTGTGATGCAAGTGTTGGACAATGGGTGGAGCTTGAGTTTGACAACAATGGATTTTTCTATGCTGTATTAATTATGTATGGAATACCTTTTGTTGCCCTTATAAGTGGAATACTTTTAGGTTATTATGCTATAGCACCATTGTTACCTTTTGTTAGTAAAGAAATATTAAGCTGTGTAGTAGGTTTAGGCTTTACTGCCCTTGTATATCTTTGGATTAGAAGTCAGGAGGATAGATGGTCCTCTAAAAAATATAGACCTATAGCAAAAAGGATTACCACTCCACCTGAAAAAGATGAATAAAAATTTTATGCGAGGTTTTACTGCCTCGCTTTTTTTGTGCTATAATATATTTAACAAAAAAACATTGTGTTTTTTATGCAATTAGTATAAAAATATGTGGATTAGTTTATATAATAATATTAATTTCATTTGTGCATAAACCACTAAATATATTGTTGCATAAAATATATATTATTAAATTTATTTATGATACCT
>JADIMX010000082.1 GCA_017694425.1 Candidatus Fimicola merdigallinarum | reverse complement strand
ATATATAACATAATCACTAAATAGCACATAGAAAAAACCTTTACAAACTCTAATTTTTCTTAACTATTACTATATAAAAACATACTTTATGTAAACTCCACCAGCTAAAAAATACACAACTCCCACCTTATATAAATCTATCTCCCTAACTACCATATATCACTAACACTACAAACTCAAATTCTCGTCTAATGCTTCCTATGTAAAATATCTGAATTATGTAAATCAAAACCATCTGTTTAACAAGAGTTACTCAAAACTCTATACAGACTTTTTTCTTGTTGCAATCCTCTAAAAAGGCTACTATTTCCTAGCTCATATATTTATTACCATACCGATTCTGCTCTATCATAGGAAGTTTTTGCTTTCCCTTAATAATCCTATTCGACAACAAAAAAAGAAAAATCCCGAATTACAACCCGAGATTTTCCCACAAAACTATATAAAATATTCGTATCCTTTTTCAACTTCCCAATTAACTAAATCTTCAAGTGTATACTTATCTATAACACTTTTTATAGCGTAATCAAGCTCTTTCCAAAGTCTAAGCGTAGTACAAAAAGAGGCTCTTTCGCAGGTATTCTCATCAGTAGTAAGGCATTCAACAGGTGCCATATTCCCCTCTGTAAGCCTTAATATATCACCTATCACATACTTATTTGTAGGCTTTGTAAGTCGATACCCACCTTGAGCACCTCTAATACTTTTTATATATCCAGCTTTAGAAAGCACAGAGCCAATACTTTCAAGGTATTTTACCGATATATCCTGACGCTTAGCTATATCTTTAAGTCTTACAGGCTCGCCCTTATCATTTATAGCAATATCAAGCATAAGACGAAGGGCATATCGTCCTTTAGTAGAAATTTTCATAATAATCTAATCCCTCCGTAATATATGATACACATTTATAACTGTATTAGTCAATAAAAAACGTCAAAATCCTGTAAAGAGGACTTTGACGCAGGTATTAAATTAAAAAACTTCTATTGTATATGATGCTTCAAAAGTTTCACCTGATTTTATAACATTTATCCAATCTTTTTTGCCAAGCTCCTCATTTGCAGTAACGCTATCACATCTTCCGTACCAAGGCTCTATACATACAAATATATTGTCAGAGCCATTTTTTGACCATATACCAACAACAGGTGCATTAAAATCAACCTTTATATAAGGCTCTTTCTCCGGTGATAAAAGGGATATACTCTTAACCTGATTGTTTTCTAATATAAGTGTGTTTCCATTTAAAAGATTTTCTGTCACTTCAAGATTACTATTTTCTAACTGATATTTTGATACAGTTTCATAAACGTGACCCTTTGGCGACATATCCCTACAAGTGATACTGTCTACACCCTCAAAATGTAAGAAACAGCCTGTTGAATTTTCTCCATTAGGGTACATAAACGCTGGGTGAGCCCCTATGAAAAATGGCATATCGAAGTCATTTGTATTTTTAACCTGCCAAGAAACAGTAACCTTGTTGCCCTCTAATTTATATCCACAAATAAGGTTAAATTTAAAAGGGTATCTTTTTAAAGTTTCCTCATTTTCCTTAAATATAAATGATATGCTATCATCAGTCTTATCTAAAAGCTCAAACTGTGAAGTTCTAGCGAAACCGTGCTGTAAAACTTCATATTCCTTGCCTTTATATGTGTATTTTTGGTCATTCATAAGACCTACAAAAGGGAAAAGTACCGGTGATGAATAGCCCCAAACAGACGGGTCACTTGTCCAAAGATAACTTTTTTCGCCTTTTATAATCTCTTTAAGCTCGCCACCTCTTAAATTTGCACCAATTTTTATAATTCCATTATCAATTATGTAATCACTCATATATTGCCCTCCTTATATTTATAAATATTATACACTATTTAGAGCGTACCTGCCAAAAATTTTACAACTATGAAAAATATAAATATACCTATGTATATAGGAATTTCATTTTTTATGGATTTCATATCCTCCAAATTTCCACTTTTCTTAACTTCCATATACCTAGTTATAATTATCTCCAAAGCCCACAAAGCCCAAGCTATAAATCCTATATATCCTTTACCTAAAAACGCTACTGCTATAAGTAATATTTCTATAATCTTCAAAAATCTTTTATCCATAACAGAGTTACACCTCTTTTTACATAAATATGAATTTAATGGTATCATACACCTTAAAAACAGTCAAATAAAAATGTATAAAATCGGTCATAATAATAAAAATACTACGTAAGGAGGCAGAATATTTTGGATATATATATAAAACCGAAACAGAAAGTTATTATTATAAATAAGAAAGCTATATTTGTGAAAGATGTGTGTGATATATTCGTTTCCGGTGGCGAATGTCAAGACGCAGGAAATTTGCCACTTTTAAATATAAAGTCCGATAAGGATACGGAAATAGCCGTTTCTGTAATAGATATAGTTAAAGCCCTTAACCAAAAATACCCTAATGTCACAGTTTCAAACCTAGGGGAAACCGATACTTTAATAGAGTATAAATCAAAGGAAAAAAAGCCTATTAAATTTATTGAGATTTTAAAAGTAGTGTTCATATGCCTTATACTTTTTGCCGGCTCAGCCACAACAATAATGAGCTTTCACGCTGACGCAGAAATACCGGAGATATTCGGAAATATCCATTACCTAGCCTTCGGTGAATATAGAGAGAATGCACCTATAATAACTATACCATATACAATAGGTCTTGGAACAGGAATAATTGTGTTCTTCAACCATTTTTCTAAAAAGTATATAACAAAAGACCCTACACCTATAGAGGTGCAAATGACCACATACGAAAACGAAACGATTACAAGTATTCTGGCAAGTTTGGATAAGAAAAAGGATAAGGGTAATCAGTAAAATTTTGATGTAGGAATGTGCTTGAAAAGGGGAATATAAACTTAAATCTACTTTATTCTTATAACAAAAATAAAAATGATATAGGTAATTCATATTGATTTTGATGTGCGTTATGGCTTAAAATAGGAAACCTTATTAATTCGCTAATTCATTATTTTACTACGACTAAAAATAGATAGTTATAAACTATGATAAAAAGGTAAATGTAGTTCATATTGATTTTTGCTTTAAAATAAATAAAAACTTATATTCATAAATTGAGGCGAAATATAATGTTATCCTATTCCCCTAAGTAATAACGACATTAGCTAATTTTATTACTTATAAAAAACTCATAATTCTATTATTTAGTTTTAAAAACATTACTATATTATCATAAAAATCTGTGTAACTACTTTTATAAATGATAAAATATGAGTAAAACTCAAATTAACCTTAATTGCTATCACTTTGAAAATTTATGGTTAACAATAAAAATGTTTTATGTTAATCAATACTATGTATCATAAATATATATGAAATAAATTTTGCAAATGATAAAATTCTATTAACCCTTAATTATTAATAATCTAGGTTTTAACCTTAACTATTTTAGTCCATAACTAAAACTAATAACATTAAAAATATTTATGTTAATCTGTGATATTCATTATAAATATAAAGGAAATAAATTTCATAAATTATAAAACCTAACTTAACCTTAATTCATAATAAATCTAGGTTATATCCTTAAAAATTTAAACTTATAACGACAAACAAAATAATTTTTATGTTAACTAACACTATTTATCATAAAAATACTGAGAATAAAATTCACAATTAATATAACTAACCCTGACCCTAATTCATAATAAGTATAGGCTATTATTTTGAATATTTAATCCTATTAGAACCGACATTCTTATATCTATCAAATATATAAAAAGGTTTATCTCTATTATCACCCTTTTACTACCAAACACAGATTAAAATCAAGGAAAGGAGGATTTAACTTGAGCGATATACTAAAAAATATATTTTGCGCTTTCTGTGGTCTTGCCTCTGGTGCTGTTGTATCAGGAGGTGTGTTCTCATTTATTGCAATGATAGGAATTGTACCTAGATTAGCACAAAGAACAAACACTATAAGTCGTATACCTCTTTACGAGGATATTATCGTAATAAGTGGTATAATCGGCACTATAATATCATTTTCCAATATATCATTGCCAAGCCACACACTTTTGGCCATTACCTACGCATTCTTCACTGGCATATTTATAGGAGTTTTAGCTGTTTCTCTCGCAGAGGTGTTGAATGTAATCCCTATATTTACACGAAGATTTAGAATACTTCAAGGTATATCATTCTTCATAATATCAATGGCTATAGGAAAAATGGTTGGTTCTTTCTTAAACTTTATTGTAATAAAATTTATATAAAGTATCAGGGAGTTAAAACTCCTTAACTCCCCTACTTTTTTATAACTAACATTAATACATTTAGGTGAAACCCTAATTATTTACCGAATTTTATCGTCATAAATTCAAAGTCATAAAATATTTTATTACAAATATCAAAGACTACAACTGAAAACTAACATATTCCTAAATATGTATCACCAAAAATTTTAAATATATCTTTTCTCCCCAACACCAATAACATCAGCCGAAACCTCGCCATTTCCAAACCTTTATCGCCACAAATTTAAAGTTATATCTCATTTTATTAAAAATATCAAAAACTTTAACCGAAAACTCACATATTCCTAAATATGTATCGCCTTAAATTTTAAATATATCTTTTCTCCCTAACACCAATAACATCAGCCGAAACCTTGCTATTCCCAAACCTTTATCGCCACAAATTTAAAGTTATATCTCATTTTATTCTAAGTACCAAAACCCTAGCCGAGATAACACAAAAACTTATATAAGATATACAGAAGTTACATACAATAAAACTCCCCACTCCCCATAAACCTAAGTATTCAACCACACGCCAGCCTCATATAACCTTTAAAACATATCATCTATTCTAAACCCTGCCCTCTAAGTCTTTTAAGTGCTTCTTTAATCCTTTTCTCAACACCGTTATCCGTAGGCTCATAATAAACTTTTCCCACCAACTCATCAGGCAAATATTGTTGCTTTACATAGTGCCCCTCATAATCGTGAGCGTATTTATATCCTGTATGACCTAAATCCTTAGCCCCACTATAATGGGCGTCTTTAAGGTATGGTGGAATTGTCTTAATCTGAATATTTTTCACATCTTCCAAAGCCATATCAATTCCCAAATATGAGGCGTTGCTTTTCGGAGCACAGGCAATATATGTAACTGCTTGAGCAAGTATTATGCGACTTTCAGGCATTCCTATAAGATTTACAGCCTGAAAAGCCGAAACAGCAACCTGAAGTGCGTGAGGGTCAGCGTTTCCCACGTCCTCAGAGGCACATATAACCACTCGCCTTGCTATAAACTTAGGGTCTTCGCCGGCATACAGCATTTTTGCAAGATAGTATAATGAGGCGTCAGGGTCAGAACCACGCATACTTTTTATAAAGGCTGATATTGTATCGTAATGATTATCCCCGTCTTTATCGTAGTTTAAGACTCTTTTTTGTATACATTCCTGAGCGATATCTAAGTCTATAATAATTTTACCCTCATCATTTTTAGGTGTAGTAAGAATAGCAAGTTCAATGGCATTTAAAGCTGTTCGGGCGTCGCCATTCGAAACATCAGCTATAAAATCAAGGGCATCTTCCGTAATACTTCCGTTGTATATCCCCATACCCCTCTCCTCGTCGGATATACCACGTTTTATTATAGTTTTTATATTCTCCTTTGAAAGAGGTTTAAGCTCAAATATTATAGAACGTGAAACTAAAGCCTTATTAACCTCAAAATAAGGGTTTTCTGTAGTGGCACCTATAAGTATAATTGTTCCGTCTTCGACATAAGGTAAAAGTGAGTCCTGCTGAGATTTATTGAAACGGTGAATCTCGTCTATGAAAAGTATAGTTCTTTTTCCGGTCATTCCGAAACGGTCTTTGGCACTCTCCACAACCTCCTTTATATCCTTAACTCCGGAGGTAGTGGCGTTAAGCTGTGTAAACTCACTTTTTGTGCTGTTTGCAATAACTCTAGCAAGAGTAGTTTTTCCCGTACCCGGTGGGCCATAAAATATGATAGAGCTTATTCTATCAGCCTTTATGGCTCTATATAAAAGTCTGCCCTCGCCTACAATATGCTCCTGACCACAAAACTCCTCAATAGTTCTAGGTCTTAATCTTGAGGCTAAAGGTGACTCTTTTTTCATATTTTGCTGTCTATTGTATTCAAATAAATCCAAGTAAAAAGCCTCCTGTTCTAAAAAATCCTTATAAAAACTATAACACAAAAGTCTTATATTTGCATAGAAATATTGAAATAATAATATAAAAAATGGTATAATGCTTAGATATGCAAAATTTTTATGAAGGGAGAATACTTATGTCAAAAAATTCTGTTGATTTAGGAAATGATAGCGTTGGCAAGTTGCTTTTAAAACTTTCTGTTCCAGCTATAACGGCACAGATTATAAATGCCTTGTACAATATAGTAGATAGAATGTATATAGGTAATATGGCTGAAAATGGTGACTTGGCACTTACCGGCTTAGGCCTTTGTTTCCCTATAATCATTATAATAACAGCCTTCGCCTCACTTATGGCACAGGGTGCAGCACCTATTGCCGGAATACATATGGGTAAAGGCGATAATGATAAAGCCGAAAATATTATGGGAAATAGCTTTGTGCTTTTGGTTATAACAGCTATTTTGATAACAGTTGTGTTCCAGATTTTCAGAGAGCCACTTTTATATCTTATGGGTGCAAGCGAAAATACTATAGGCTACGCATCTGACTATCTTAGAGTGTATCTTTGGGGTACACTTCCTGTGCTTATAACATTAGGTATGAATATGTTTGTAAATACACAGGGATTTTCAAAAGTTGGTATGAAAACGGTGCTTATAGGTGCAGTTTCAAATATCATATTAGACCCAATATTTATATACGTTTTCGATATGGGCGTAGAGGGTGCTGGTTATGCCACAATTATATCTCAGGCTATATCTGCCCTATGGGTTATGAAATTTTTATTTGGCAAAAAAACAATACTTAGACTTAAAAAGAAATATTTCAAACTCAAAAAAGAATTTATCGTGCCGGCATTATCCTTGGGTATCTCACCTTTCGTTATGATGTCCACAGAAAGTCTTATAAGTATAGTTTTAAATACATCTTTACAGAGAACAGGTGGAGATATTGCAGTTGGTGCTATGACTATATTGTCAAGCATTATGCAGTTTGTATCATTGCCACTACAGGGCTTAGGTCAAGGGGCTCAGCCAATAATAAGCTATAACTTCGGAGCGAAAAAATATAGCAGAGTTAAAGATACATTTAGATTTTTTATAATAACATCTGTATCTATGACAATAGTTGTGTGGTTTGCAACTATGTTTGGAGCTCCAGCCATAGCTAGGATATTCACTAAAAGCGAGGAGCTTATAAAATTTACAGTACCTTCAATGAGAACTTACTTCTTTATGGTAATAGCTATGGGAGTGCAGATGTCTTGCCAGCAAACATTTTTAGCTACCGGTCAGGCAAAAATATCTCTTTTCTTGGCACTTTTAAGAAAAGTTATACTTCTTGCACCACTTGTTATACTTTTCTCATACATATGGGGAGAATCTGGAGTTTTCGTTGCCGAACCAGTTTCAGACCTTACTGCAGCCACAGTTACATTTATTATGTTTATGAGAAATAGGCATTATATATTTGAGGGAACAAAACGTAAGTAGTAAGAAAGCATTACACTTTTGTGTAGTGCTTTTTGTATGTTGGGATTTATTATTGATTACGGTTTTGACTATAAACTTAAGTTAAACACATTTGACTTATGGCTTTTATACTAAATCATAATTTTGTGTAGTGCTTTTTATATATTGGGATTTATTATTGATTACGGTTTTGACTATAAACTTAAGTTAAACACATTCGGCTTATGGATTTTATACTAAATCATAATTTTGTGTAGTGCTTTTTATATGTTAGAAATACT
Source organism: Candidatus Fimicola merdigallinarum (assembly GCA_017694425.1). Lineage (GTDB taxonomy): Bacteria > Bacillota > Clostridia > Lachnospirales > Anaerotignaceae > Fimicola > Fimicola merdigallinarum. Next base: position 219 of record JADIMX010000082.1, on the reverse strand, counting down.
ATTGATTACGATTTTGACTATAAACTTAAGTTAAACGCATTCGGCTTATGGATTTTATACTAAATCATAATTTTGTGTAGTGCTTTTTTATATGTTGTGGTTTATTATTGATTACGGTTTTGACTATAAACTTAAGTTAAACACATTTGACTTATGGCTTTTATACTAAATCATAATTTTGTGTAGTGCTTTTTATATATTGGGATTTATTATTGATTA
>JADIMX010000008.1 GCA_017694425.1 Candidatus Fimicola merdigallinarum | reverse complement strand
TTGATTTAAAATTATAAAAAATATATTTGTATTCAACTTAAACGAACTAAAACTTATTTAAAAATATATAATAATAAAAAAGCCGTCTTTTAAAGACGGCTTTTATTTTAACCTGGAATAAACAAGTTATCGTCCATATTATCAGATGGCTGTTCACTTGGTGAAGGTGTTGTATTTGTACTAGGTTTATTATTTGATGAATTTGAGTTATTACTGTTATTAGAGTTTGTAGAAGGAGTAGTAGGCTTTGTCTGAGTATTGCTGTTACTACTGCTATTACTATTAGCATTACTGCTATTATTTCCACCATTACCAGAGTTATTACTACTATTTCCATTACCATTTGAGCTTTCGTTATTACCATTTTGTTCTGAGTTTTCGTCATCATTCTCATCATCAGGAATGAAAAGTTCCTCATTATCATCAACCTCATCATCATCACTATTACGTGAATGGTTGTGGTCGGCTTCAGTACAAATATCATTTACATTCATAGGTTCAGGAGAGTTTAAAACATTTCCCTTTGAATCAACAGCTAAGACAACACTTCTTACATTAAATATTGAGCAATCGTCACCAGCTATTTTTCCCGTACTCTTATCTATTTTATAAGTTTTGTGAACATCACAAGTTCCAGAAACCTTATTGTTATTATCTAAAGCTACATAGTCTGATGATAATACACTTGAACCAAAGTAGTCATTGTCACAAAGTCCTGAAATAGGGGCTTTTCCTGAAAGTGAACATATAGTTCTTTTGCCAACAGTACTTGGTTTAGTGAATTCCTTATCAGGTAGACCTTTGTGTACTTTCTCCATTACATCACGCCAAATCATAAGATGATAGCTTTTATTGTAGTCCATAGGTTTTTGAACATCATATCCAAGCCATATACCGGCACAGTAATAAGGAGTATAACCAACAAATGTAAGGTCTTTACTATCATTTGTTGTACCTGTTTTGCCGGCAATGTGCATTTTCTTATTTCTAAATTGAGCAGCGTGACCAGTAGCATCTCCACCACCAGTAACAACATCTTCCATCATATCTGTAAGCATAAAAGCTGTAGATTCTTTGATTACAGTATGACTTTCAGGTTCTTTTTTAAGAAGTACGTCGCCATTGTGGTCAAGTATTTCTGTATAGAAACTTGGTTCGTTATAAACACCACCGTTTGCTATTGCAGAGTAGGCAGCTGTCATTTCAAGAACTGATACTCCGTTTGTTAAACCACCGAGAGCCATTGAAGGAACTTTGTCATCTTCAACAAGTGAAGTGAAACCAAATTTTAAAAGATAGTCGTAAGCATTCTGAAGACCTACTTCTTCATACAATTCTTTTACGGCTACAACGTTCATAGAATCTCTTATTGCCTCTCTTACAGTTACAGCACCAACAAATTTCCTATTCCAGTTTCGTGGTGAATATCCGTTTATTGTGTAAGGCTCGTCCATAAGTGTTGAACCACAGGATAAAAGCCCCATATCTATAGCCGGACCGTAAACAGCAAGTGGTTTAAAGCTAGAACCAGGGGAACGATAGGCCTCTGTTGCTCTGTTAAATACAAGGTCGCCAGGTTTTTTGCCACGACCACCCACAAGAGCTTTAACCTGACCGTTGCTGTGGTCCATTATTACCATTGCAGACTGAAGTGACTCTGTAACAATAAGTTTATCTAACACAAGCTCGTTATTATCGTTAAGTATTTCTGCCTTAACATCTTCAACGAACTTATCTGCATCTTTTCTTGAGTTTACAGTAGTTTTCTTTGTGTGGTGAGTCTGTTCACCAGTTTTTTTATCCATTACAGATATTGTATATTCAACATCTAAAGTGTTTCCTTTTGGAGGGAAGAGTGAATCGTTAAGATAAGCATCTTCCATTATTTTTTGCATATTTGTATCAATAGTAGATGTTATTTTAAGACCACCACTATAAATAAGGTTATATGCCTGTTTTTCTGTCATATTTTTTTCTTCTACAAGGTCTTTTGCTATTTCGACAATTAAAGCATCAACAAAGTAGCTATGAAGAGCCTCTGTATAACCTTCACTATTTTTACCAACTATTCTTGAATAAATATCGTCAGCTACAGCAGTATCATATTCCTCTTGAGTTATATATCCTTGAGCAAGCATTTTATTTAAAACTGTAATTTGACGTTCTTTATTGTATTCTGGGTGGCTTACAGGTGAATATTTTGATGGATTCTGAGTTATACCTGCAATACAAGCACTTTCGGCAAGATTAAGCTCGCTTACACTTTTTCCAAAATAAAATTCAGATGCAGCCTCAACACCGTAAAGACCGTGGTTTAATGCTATTGAGTTTAAGTAAAGCTCAAGTATATAGTCTTTTGCTGCCTGTTTAGAGCCAAGCTGTTTTTCAAATTCTTTTTCATAAACAACAGCCAAATACTGTTCTTGTAATTTTCTAATTATACTTTTATCACTTGTAAGAACATTGTTTTTTATAAGCTGTTGAGTTAAGGTACTTGCACCTTGAGAAAAGCTTTTATTTTTTATATTTACAACAACAGCACGCATAATCCCTTTTATATCAATACCATTGTGAGTGTAGAAACGCTCATCTTCCACTGCAACAACAGCATTTTTAAGGTTTTCTGGTATATATTCAAGTTTAACATATTCTCGGTTTTCGTTACCGTGAAGTGTGTCAATTTCATTACCGTTTTGGTCATATATAATTGAATTATATGAACCAGGAGTAATATCCTCTGTATTTATTATACCAGTATCACCTATAAGACCTGCGTAAGCACCTATAAGAAGACCTGCAACACTAAGTACTCCTACTATTATAAGTACAAGCATTATCTTTAGAAAAGTAGATAATATACCTTTTTTCTTCGTTTTTACCTTTTTCTTTTTATCAGGTTTCTTATCTGTTTTTTTCTGCTTTTTTTCTCCGTCTTTAGAATAATTCATAGGTTGAAACCTCCTTTATACACTCCTATTATAACAGATAAAAAATAACATATAAAGTATTTTTGTCTTAAGAATTTATGAATTTTTCCAAAAAATGTGTCATTTGTAACTAAATATTATCCATATTTTTTATACATTTGGGACAGATTCCGAAAAACTCCAAATTATGCCCTGTTATCATACAGCCAGTTTTTTTAGATATTTCGTTTTCAAGTCCGGCAAGTGGGCAATTATCTAAAGGTATACGTTTATTGCATAAAGTACATATTATACTGTGGCTGTGAACGTTGTTAGCCATTGAAAAATAAGCTATACCATTTTGGTGTATTGTCTTTTCTATTATATTTTTCTCACAAAGCACATTTAATGCACGATAAACAGTAGAAAGGCTCATTTTTAAATGTGAGTTTTCGTGTATGTACTCAGCTGTAACAGGTGAGTGTGCGTCATTTAATATTTTTAATATTATATTTCTCTTTTTTGTAGATTTTAAAGATGCGTTTTTTAATATATTATTTTCCATAAAAATAACCTCTTTTAGTATATAGATACGATAAAAATATATTTTGGACTATTATACACCATAAAATTTTTAGGAGCAATTATATATTTGAATTGATATTTATTTTGTAAAAAAATAGGGGAGAGTAATGGGAAAATTTGATTTATAAATTAAAGTTTTTAAGGTTTTAATATGAATAAAAAACAGCTATTATTAGATTTTTATATATAAGTATAGTTTAATTTTAGGGATAGCTTTAATTTAGTATATGTTTATACATTATAAAAATAAAAAGGATAGGTATTTTACTACCTATCACTTAATATTAATATCCGAATTCTTCGCCTACAAGAATAACCTTTATTCTGTTGTCGGGTTTTGAAAGTCTTGTTACTACAACGTGTGAACATATAGAATCCTGTGATTTACAGTTTTCACAAGCACCTGTTACAGAACAAGCTGTATTTTTCATAAATCTCATCTGATTTATAGGTCCTGCAATAGTTCTTGCTCTAACTACAGCAGAATCAACATCTTTTGCAATTTTTTTCATACTAGCAACAACTATAACATTTTTTGGTCCAAAGCATATAGCAGCAACTCTATTACCGTTACCGTCAACATTTACTAAAACACCATCTTCAGATATTGCATTTGCACTTGTTAAGTAGTAGTCACAGCTAAAAGCTTTACGCATAATATCTGCTGATTCCTCAGGAGACTGTGCCTTATCTCTATCGTAGGCATTAAAGTTACCCTCGTTTAAAGCATTGGCTATACCTGTCTCTCTAACAGTAACACTACCACCCCAAGTTACAGAGCTTCCCTCTGGTATAAGCTCTAAAACTTTTTTTAAGGCATCTTCTTTTGTTTTGCAGTAGTAAGGTTCAAAATGTCTACTTTCAAGATTTTTCATTACCTTTTTAGCAAGTAATTCATTTCTTTGTTCCATAGGTGTTAATGACATATTTTTTCCCCCTTAAAAAATAATTATTTTAATGGAATGAAGTGTTTTACTAAGTCTTCAAGAGTATCTCTTTCTCTTGTAACAACAACTTCATTGTTCTCTCTTATAAGTATTTCTGCTGGGCGAAGTCTATTATTGTAGTTACTGCTCATAGCATAACCGTATGCACCAGCGTCAAGAACACAAAGTATATCCTTTTCAAATATTTCTGGTAAAGTTCTTTCTTTAGCGAGAATATCTCCGCTTTCACATATATTACCAACAACTGTAACAGTTTCTTCTTTTTCAGATTTAACATCAGATTTTCTAAATACCTCTATACCGTGGTATGAATCGTACATAATAGGTCTTTGAAGTACGTTGAAACCTAAGTCAGTACCGATAAATTTTTTATCGTGATTATATTTTACAGCGTGAACTGTTCCGAGAAGAACATTTGATTCAGCTGAAATATATCTACCTGGCTCAATTCTGAATGTTACCTGACTGCCGTATTCTTCAGCGAATTTATAGAGAGCCTCATCAATATGTTTTCCTAAATCTTTAAGGTCGAGTGGAGCTTCGTCAAACTCTTTTTTGTAAGGTATACCAAATCCGCCACCCATATCTATAAATTTAAGGTTTTCAAACTGTTTTGCAATTTCTAAAAGTGAGCCTATACTTTTTACAAAAGCCTCTCCAGTCATAAAAAGTGAACCGATATGCTGATTTATACCAATAAGTTTAAGGTCGTATTTTTTAAGTATTTCTTTAACCTGTGGTATGAATTCAGGGTCAACAGCAAATTTTGTTTTCTTTCCTGCTGTAACAACTTTTTCGTGGTGACCTGCACCTACACCAGGGTTAAAACGGATAGCAACTTCTCCACCTGGGTTAAGTTTTCCGTACTGCTCAAGCTGTGAAAGAGAGTCAACGCTTGTTATAACTCCTTCTTTTATAGCGTAAAGCATTTCTTCTTCTGATACGTTGTTGCATATATAGAATATTTCGTGTGGCTCAAATCCTGCCATTTTTTCAACATATATTTCACCAGGACTCATAGCATCAACTTCAAGGCCCTCACTTTTTACAATCTGTAAAAATGCAAGGTTACTGTTAGCTTTTGCACTGTAGTCTACAACAAAGTTAGGGTATGTCACAAGATTTTTAAGGTCACGACATCTCTCTCTTAAAATTCTTTCGTTACAAACATAGAGCGGTGTTCCATATTTTTCGGCAAGCTCTGTTGGGTCAATGCCCTGAAAAAAATCTAAGCTATCTGTTACTTTTGAATATACTTTTTGCATAGTGTTCTCCTTTCGATTTAAAAAACTTATCTTTTGTATAAATATTTAATATTTTCTATATTTGAAAACATATTTGAAAAAATTAAATCTACTATAGTTATAGCTGTCATAGCCTCTGTTACAACAACTGCACGAGGAACTATAACAGGGTCGTGACGACCTTTTATATTTATATCAATATTTTCATTGTTTTTATTTACAGTCTGCTGTGTTTTGTGTATTGATGGTGTTGGTTTTATAGCTGTTCTTATAACTATTTCAGAGCCATCACTCATACCACCTAAAATACCACCTGCATTATTAGAAAGTTTTGATATTTTCCCATTATTATAATGGAAAAAGTCATTATTTTCAAACCCTGTTTTTTTGGTAGATAAAAAACCTTGTCCTATCTCTACACCTTTTACAGCACCGATAGAGAACATAGCTTTTCCAAGATTAGCATCTAACTTATCAAAAACTGGTTCTCCTATACCAACAGGCATACCCCTTACAACAGTTTCTATAATACCACCAGCAGAATTTTCATTTTTAATACATTCATCTAAAAATAAAGAGGCTTTTTCATAGGCATCTCTATCTGGCATATAAAGAGGGTTTTTTGATACTTCCTCTATATCAAATTTATTTCTATCTATTTCAATATTGCCTATTGAAACTGTGTAAGACATTATTTCTATTCCTAATTCTTTAAGGATTTTTTTTGCAACTACACCTCCGGCAACACGAGAAAGTGTTTCACGACCGGAAGAGCGACCGCCACCTCTATAATCTCTAAATCCGTATTTTTTATCAAAGGTATAATCTGCGTGGCCTGGTCGATAACACTCTGAAATTTGTGAGTAATCTCTAGAGCGTTGGTCCTCGTTAAAGGCTATAAGAGATATAGGAGTTCCTGTTGTTTTTCCTTCAAAAACTCCTGATAATATACTTATTTTATCGCCTTCTTTACGTTTTGTACCGTAAGTATTTGAACCAGGTTTTCTCCTGTCTAAATCTGTTTGTATATCTTCTTCAGTTAATGGTATTCCCGAAGGGCAACCGTCAATTACTACACCTAAGGCTTTCCCGTGGGACTCTCCCCAAGTTGTCACAGTAAAATTTTTTCCAAAAATCGAGCCTGACATTATATGCACCTCGCTTACTATCTAATTTAAAATTTATTGTATCATAAAAGGGTAAAATTTTCTTTAAAAAAAATATCAAAAAAATTTATTATTTTTATAAGACTTTTTTATAAACATCTCGTTTATATATATGAAAAGATAAAAATAGTCTTTTCGCTGATGAAATGTCGTCAGAATTTAATACCCCATTTTCAGAGCCGGCCCCCCTTTCATTCCGGCTCTGTTTTTTTGTACAAAAAAATAGTAGGGGGGGATAATAAAAAAGACAGCCAAAAGACTGCCTTTTATTTTAAGTATAAAACGATTATACGTGTTCTGCTATATAGTATAAAAGTTCTTCTGTAGTATCCCAGCCTATGCAAGCATCAGTAATAGATTTTCCGTATATATGCTCATTAACTTTCTGGTTTCCTTCTTCAATGAAACTTTCAACCATAATACCTTTAACCATTTTGTGTAAGTCTTTGTTTACACTTCTATTATGAAGTATCTCTGAAACGATTCGTGGCTGTTCAGAATATACTTTCTTTGAATTTGCGTGGTTTGCATCGACAACAATAAATGGATTTTTAAGATTTTGTTTCTGATACATTTCGCAAACTAAGGCAAGGTCCTCATAATGATAGTTTGGTATGCTCTGACCGTGCTTGTTAACAGAACCTCTAAGTATTGCGTGAGCATAAGGGTTACCAGTTGTTTCTACTTCCATATCTCTATAAAGGAAAATATGGCTTGACTGTGCAGCATAAATTGAATTCATCATAACAGTAAAGTCACCACTTGTAGGATTTTTCATACCAACTGGAACACTAATTCCACTAGACACAAGTCTGTGTTGCTGATTTTCAACTGACCTAGCACCTATTGCTATGTATGTTAAAAGGTCTTCAACATATGCAAGGTTTTCAGGATAGAGCATTTCATCAGCTGGAGTAAGGTGGGACTCGGAAATTGTGCGAATGTGCATTTTTCTTAAAGTCTTTATACCTTTTAAAATATTTTCGCTTTTTTCTGGGTCAGGCTGGTGTAACATTCCTTTGTAGCCTTCGCCAGTTGTTCGTGGTTTGTTTGTATATACTCTAGGAACAATGAAAAGTTTATCCTGCACCTTTTCATTAACCTTGGCAAGACGTGAAACGTAGTCGCATACTGCGTCCTCATCACTTGCAGAGCAAGGCCCTATAATAACTACAAACTTATCACTTTTACCCTCAATTATTCTTTTGAATTCCGCATCTCTTTCTTCTTTTATTTTTTTGAGATGTGAAGGTACTGGAATTTCTGCTATCATCTCCTCGGGAGAAGGGATAGACTGTAAACATTTGAAACTCATAATATCATTCCTTTCTGAAAACTTCCCCCTGTTTTCAAAACAAGGACATACTAATAAAATATAACTTATTTCGTTTTGTGAGCTGTAATAATAGTGTAGCTATTGGCATTGACTGTTATTTTTGAACTGTCTATGCTTATGTAGTAGTTTTTACCTTTGCGTTCTATTAAAGCATCTTTTTTTAAAATTTTTGATTTACACCATTTGACAACATCATTAGTTTCAAGCTGTAAATTCTTTTTTATTCTTTCTACTCCTAATTCTGTTGTGTGAAGTTTATCTATATTCTCAATTAAAATATTCATTTAAATATCTCCTTAATCATAAATAAAAAGGTATACAAAAATATAATGTTGAAAAAAGTTATTTTTAATAGTATACTCTATACTATAAAAAAAATCGGTTAATTTTGCAATATTTTAAATTGTATATTTTTTAAAAATTTAACTGGAAGATAATTTGTCTTCCTTATTTTATATTTTATTGTAAATAGGAGTGATACTATTATGGCAGATGAAAAGAAAACGATATTTAGTGGTATGCAACCATCAGGTCTTATTACTCTTGGAAACTATCTTGGAGCTTTAAATAACTGGACAAAACTTCAAGATGATTATAACTGTCTTTACTGTATAGTTGATATGCACGCAATAACTGTAAGACAGGACCCAGCAAAACTTAGAAAACAGGCTAGAGATTTGCTTACACAGTACATTGCAGTAGGTCTTGACCCTGAAAAAAATATAATTTACTATCAGTCTCACGTGCCACAACACGCAGAGCTTGGTTGGATTTTAAATTGCTACACATATATGGGCGAGCTTAACAGAATGACTCAGTTTAAAGATAAGTCACAAAAACACGCAGACAATATAAATGCAGGTCTTTTTACATACCCTGTGCTTATGGCGGCAGATATTCTTCTTTATCAGGCAGACCTTGTTCCGGTAGGTGAGGACCAGCGTCAGCATCTTGAATTAACAAGAGATATAGCCGGAAGATTTAACTCTATATATGGTGATACATTTAAAATTCCAGAAGGTTATATAGGTAAAGTTGGTGCTAGAATTATGGCACTTCAGG
>JADIMX010000007.1 GCA_017694425.1 Candidatus Fimicola merdigallinarum | reverse complement strand
AAATTATATTAATTACAATAAATTCTCTAAACTATAAAAAGTTTCTATTTATTTATATTTTACCGAAAGCCGGTGTAGGCGATAATGTATAAATAAAACCCACCTGAAATTTATTGAAATAAAAACGGATTTAACTTAAAAAAATCCCCTTTTTAAGGGGATTTTTTAAATTACAAAATATCCATAACATCTAAAAGGCTGTCGGCTTTTTCCCAAACAGTATCCAAAACATCATCACTAGGTGTAACTATATCTTTTATAAAAATAGTTCTAATCCCTGCATTGTGCCCAGCTAAAAGCCCGTTTGAAGAATCCTCAAGTATAACGGAATTTTCCTTATTAATTCCGGATTTCTCAAGAGCTTTTAAGAATATTTCAGGGTCAGGCTTACCATTTTTAACCTCATCACCACAAACAGTAAAGTCAAAATAATCATAAACACCTATGTGTTCTAAAGCCAATCTAACCTCATCTTTAACTGTAGAGCTGGCAACGGCTATTTTTATACCATTTTCCTTAGCAAAATCAATAAGCTCTAAAAGACCTTTCTTTATAAGTTTTTCTGGTTCTGTTCCAAATATAAGTTCACGTCTTTTTTTAACGAAAAGGGGCTGTATATTGCGTTCGTAATCGAAGCCTTCGCCGTATTTTTCGTCAAATTTTTTAAATATATGAAATTTTGTAGTACCCATAAGACTTATAAGGAATTCTCTTTCGCAAGAAATATTTTTTTCCTTAAGACAAAATTCCCAAGTTTCTAAAGCTATACGTTCGGAATCTATCATAAGACCGTCCATATCGAATATAATAAGTTTTGTATCTGTTTTCATTTTACCACCTTATTCCTTTTTATTATAAAGTAAGGTTATATAATACAGATATTTTTGTCAATATATGAAATTTTAAAATGGTATAGAAATTTTGTGTAAATAGTATAAACTAATATAGATTTTTAAAGCATTTTTAAGTATTATAGAGTAAATAAAAGAAAAATATAAAAAATATATATTTTTGTAATAAAAAACTTTAAAATAACGTATATATACTTAAAATGGTATTTGCATAAATTTGCAACAATAGATAATATTATATTAACGGTTAGCACTCTTATCTAGTGAGTGCTAATATGAATTTTGTAAAATAAGGAGGCATATATATATGAAATTAGTACCATTAGGAGATAAGGTTATAATAAAACAGGTTGAGGCTGAGGAAAAAACAAAAGGTGGTCTTATACTTACAACACAGTCAAAGGAAAAACCACAGATTGCAGAGGTAATCGCAGTTGGCCCAGGTGGCGAAGTAAACGGTCACGACGTAAAAATGACTGTAAAAGTTGGAGATAAGGTTATATATACAAAATATGCCGGAACAGAGGTTAAATTTGAAGGTGAAGAATATATCGTTTTAAGACAGAACGACATTCTCGCTATCATTGAAGATTAATAAATATATTTTTAGGAGGAAAATTTTATGGCTAAGGAAATTAAATACGGAACAGACGCTAGAAAAGCTATGGAGGCCGGAGTAAATAAACTTGCAGATACAGTAAAAGTAACTTTAGGACCAAAGGGTAGAAACGTAGTTTTAGATAGAAAATTTGGTTCACCATTAATCACAAATGACGGTGTTTCAATAGCTAGAGATATCGAGCTTGAAGACCCATACGAAAATATGGGAGCACAGCTTGTAAAAGAAGTTGCAACACAGACAAACGACGTTGCAGGTGACGGTACTACAACAGCTACAGTTCTTGCACAGGCTATGATTCAGGAAGGTCTTAAAAATATTGCTGCCGGTGCAAATGCTATCATTTTAAGAAAAGGTATGCAGAAAGCAACAGCAGTTGCAGTTGAAGAAATCAAAAAAATGAGTCAGGAAGTCACAACTAAAAATCATATCGCAAGAGTTGCAGCGGTTTCATCAGCTGATGACGAAGTAGGTCTTATGATTGCAGACGCTATGGAAAAAGTAACAAATGACGGTGTTATCACAGTTGAAGAATCAAAAACAATGAATACAGAGCTTGAGCTTGTAGAAGGTATGCAGTTCGACAAAGGTTACCTCTCAGCTTATATGGCAACAGATATGGAGAAAATGGTGGCTGTACTTGATGACCCATTTATCCTTGTTACAGATAAGAAAATATCAAATATTCAGGAAATCATTCCATTACTTGAACAGATTATGCAGACAGGTAGAAAACTTCTCATAATCGCTGAAGATGTTGAAAGCGAAGCATTAGCAACACTCGTTGTAAATAAATTAAGAGGAACATTTACTTGTGTAGCTGTAAAAGCTCCAGGTTATGGCGACAGAAGAAAAGCTCAGCTTGCTGATATTGCAGCCCTTACAGGTGGTCAGGTTATATCAGAGGAGCTTGGTATTGACCTTAAAGATGCTACAATAGATATGCTCGGTACAGCAAAAACAGTAAGAGTTGAAAAAGAGCTTACAATAATAGCTGACGGTGCAGGTAGAAAAGAAGATATTCAGGCTAGAATTGCTCAGATTAGAGCATCTTTAGAGGAAACAACATCAGACTTTGAGAAAGAAAAACTTCAGGAAAGACTTGCAAAACTTGCAGGTGGAGTTGCTGTAATCAAAGTTGGTGCTGCTACTGAAACAGAAATGAAAGAGAAAAAACTTAGAATGGAAGACGCCCTTGCAGCTACAAGAGCAGCAGTTGAGGAGGGTATCCTTGCAGGTGGTGGTACAGCTTATATCCACACACTTACAGAAGTTGCTAAAGTTGTTGACGAGCTTAAAGGTGACGAAAAAACAGGTGGTCAGATTGTGCTTAAAGCCCTTGAAGCACCTATGCGTCAGATTGCTACAAATGCAGGACTTGAAGGTTCAGTTATCGTAAATAAAGTTAAAGAACTTCCAAAAGGCACAGGATTTAACGCTCTTACAGAGGAGTACGTTGATATGGTTGAGGCTGGTATCATTGACCCTACAAGAGTTACAAGAAGTGCTTTACAGAATGCTACTTCAGTTGCATCAACATTCTTAACAACAGAGGCTGTCGTTGCTGAAATGCCATCAAACGAAAATAATATGATGGCTCAGAATCCAGGAATGGGCGGTTTAATGTAATAAATAAATAATCAATTAACCCCGTAGGTAAAACTATGGGGTTTTTGTTTTATATGGGACATTTTTGGGACAGTGTAATGGATTATTTAAAATAGTAAAATGGTATTATATATGGAGTGTAAAAAGATTATGAAAGTAGATGTGATGTAATGAAAAAGAAATAGTTGATATGTATGAATATCTCAGTTTGACTGTTATAAAACATTTATAACAAAATTCACATATGCTTTTTTACTAAAATATGCTTATAATCTGA
>JADIMX010000006.1 GCA_017694425.1 Candidatus Fimicola merdigallinarum | reverse complement strand
GTTCTAATTTATCACCCTATAAATATCAATGTCTACCTTATCCTATAACCAATTATATTTTACTACCATTAAAAATTTTTACCCTAAATCCTTTATAACAAATATGATTACATCAAGTTTATCTTTTATACTACCTCCCTACCCTATCCAATTCTAAATAAAAAAGGCTAGGAATTACCTAGCCTAATATTTCTACTAAAATTTAATTTCCGAAGTTTTCTCCCTCATCATAAGGTCTAAAACAGCAGTTTTTACGTCTTTATTTTCAAAAAGCACCTCGTTTATAGCCCTTGTAATAGGCATATCAACATCATACTTTTTAGAAAGCTCGTAACCTGCCTTAGCAGTATTTACACCTTCAACGACCATTTTAACCTCTTTAAGTGTTTCATCAAGACTTTTACCCTGACCTAAAAGTATGCCCGCACGTCTATTTCTCGAATGCATACTTGTACAAGTAACAATAAGGTCACCTATACCGGAAAGACCGGCAAATGTTTCAAGTCTACCACCCATAGCCATTCCAAGTCTACCTATTTCAGCAATACCTCTAGTCATAAGGGCGGCTTTTGTATTATCACCAAAACCAAGACCGTCACACATACCTGAGGCTAAAGCAATAAGGTTTTTAAAAGCACCACCTATTTCAACGCCTACCTCGTCACTATTTGTATAAACTCTAAACATAGGGTTCATAAACTCCTGCTGGACTATTTTGGTAGCATCAAAATCTTCAGACGCAACTACAATGGCAGTCGGTATATCTTTTGCAACCTCCTCAGCGTGACTAGGTCCAGAGAGAGTACAAACAGGGCATTTTGGTATACATTCCTGTATAACCTTAGAAAGTCTTTTAAGACTTCCCTCCTCTATCCCCTTAGAAACATTTACTATTATCTGCCCCTCTTTTACAAACGGAGCGATACTTGTTGCTGTATCTCTCACAGCCTTTGAAGGTACAGATAACACGATTATATCAGCATTAGAAACGGCAAGCTCTAAGTCGTTTGTCAAAACAACATTTTCACCTATATGTATATCAGGAAGATAGTCTTTATTCTCCCTATACTTTTTCATATTCTCAATGCTGTCTTTTCTTCTTGCCCATATGGTAACGTCGTGACCGTTTTTATCAAGCATAACTGCAAGAGCTGTACCCCAGCTACCTGCACCTATAACAGATACTCTCCTCATAAAAATACACCTCCGTTATTTCTGATGAACAGCCTGTTTCTTTGCGCCAAGTTTATTTTCGTTTCCGTCAATAAGGCGTTTTATATTAGCTTTATGCTTATAGATAGCTAAAACACCAAGTATAGCACAGATGATAACATATTCCATATCAAACTTTAATATGTAAAGGCTTATAGGTATGGCAATAGAAAATGCCATAGAACCAATAGAAACGTACCTTGTAAAAAGGCCTAATATACCTATACCAAATGTTATAAGTGTAACTCTATAATCTAAGGTAGAAAGGCAAAGCATCATACCTATCATAACAGCTATGCCTTTACCACCTTTAAAATTTAAATAAAACGGGAAGTTATGACCTAAAACAGCACCTACACAACCATATATACCTGCAATAGCACCTATTGTATCACCGAAAATAAGACGACAAATAACGTAGCTTAAAACAGATTTCATAATATCACTTACAAATGTTATAAGCCCCGCTTTTTTCCCAAGAACACGCAAAGCATTTGTACTTCCCAAGTTTCCACTGCCGTGATTTCTAAGGTCTACTTTCATAAGCTTACCAACTATAAAAGCCGACTGTATACTACCTATAAAGTAGCCTATCACAATACATATTAACTTTAATCCCATTAATATTTCTCCCCTCTTTTTAGTACAACCGAGAAGTCACGACCTAACATAGTACCTATATAACCATATATACCTGCAGAACTACCTATTGTATCACCAAAGATATTCCTACAAATAAAAAAGCTTAAAACAGCTTTTATAAAAAAGCTTACAAATTTTATAATTCTTTCATTTTTACTTAATAAACTTCCACTATCGTTATTTGCACAGCCAACTTTCATAATTTTACCAAATATGAAATCTAAATTTATACTACCTATAAAGAAACCTATCACAACACATAATAGCCTTAATCTCATTAATCTTTCTCCCCTTTTTCTCTCACAACGAAGTGTATTGGTGTTCCAACAAAGCCAAATGCCTCTCTAAGCTGGTTTTCAATATATCTTCTATAAGAGAAATGAAGAAGCTCTCTATCATTTACGAATATAACGAATGTAGGTGGTTTTATACCAACCTGTGTCATATAGTATATTTTAAGCTGTTTACCCTTATCAGCAGGTGGCTGTTGCATAGCCATAGCCTCTATAAGAACGTCGTTTAACACACCTGTACTTATTCTTAAAGCGTGGTTTTCGTGTACAGTTCTTATAAGCTCAAGCATTCTTGTAACACGCTGACCTGTGTGGGCTGATATAAATACTCTAGGGGCATATGGCATATAAGCAAGTTCATTACCTATATCCTTTAAGTATTTATTCATAGTCTTGTCATCTTTCTCTATGGAATCCCACTTATTAACAGCTACAATAGCAGCTTTTCCTCTCTCGTGGGCAATACCTGCAATCTTTGTATCTTGGTCTGTGATACCCTCATTAGCATCAATAACGAGTATAGCAACATCACATCTTTCAACGGCTGCAACAGCTCTAATTATACTGAAACGCTCTATATCCTCTTTTATCTTGCTTTTTCTTCTCATTCCGGCAGTATCTATAAATACATACTTCTGTCCGTCAATTTCTATAGGAGAGTCAACAGCATCTCTTGTAGTACCTGGTATGTTACTTACAATATGTCTATCCTCGCCAAGGATTCTATTTATAAGTGATGACTTACCTACATTTGGCTTTCCGATTATGGCAACTTTGATTTCGTCTTCATCATCTTCATAATCTGCATCATCTGGGAAGTGGCTTGTAACCTCATCTAAAAGGTCGCCTAAGCCTAAAGCCTGACCTGCTGAAATAGCTATTGGGTCACCTATACCAAGGTTATAAAACTCAAGGACTTCAAAGTTATCTTTACGCATATTGTCAACCTTGTTTACTGCAAGTACAACAGGTTTATTAGTTCTTCTTAAAATATTAGCAACCTGAATATCGTCTTCAATAACACCAGTTTTAACGTCAACAACGAAAACAATTACATCAGCAGTTTCAATGGCAATTTCAGCCTGCTGTAAAATCTGTTTAAGTATAATATCCTCTGTGCCTGGCTCCATACCACCTGTATCAATAAGTGTAAACTTCTTATCAAGCCATTCAACATCAGCATAAATTCTATCTCTTGTAACTCCAGGAGTATCCTGCACAATAGATATACGCTCCCCTGCAAGTCTGTTAAAAAGTGTGGACTTACCTACATTTGGTCGCCCAACAACAGCAACAATCGGTTTCATTTATTATTCCTCCGTATTTAATATATTCTTTATAAATTTATCCCCAGAATTAGTGGATATCTTAATTTTTATATCTAACTCTCTTTCTATGTCGGAAATCTCAAAGTCATCAAGAAGTGTAGTTGTTCCATTTCTTAAAAGTGATTCCGGAAGAAGAAGATATTCTCCAAGCTCCTTACCTTTAAGCTGTTTTATAATATCCTGACCAGTTAAAAGACCGCTTACAGTTATCATTTCACCGAAAAAGTCATTTTTTATACAATACACATTTACCTTAATATTAGGAAACTTTTCCTCTAATTTCTTTGAAAGACTACTTATAAGGTTATAACTTGCAACACCTGTGGCAATAGAAACACATCTATTTTCAGTATTTTCATAGACAGTTTCCTCTATTGCGTCACTAAACTCCTTCTCAAAAAGGGAGAGCATACCTACACCATTTTCATACTGCGCAAAGTCCTCAAAGAAATCTGCCGGTGGAAGCTCCCTTTCAGCCTTAAGATAAAACTCATCAGCACAGTAAACAAATCTTGTGCCATATTCCTCTAAAAATTTATTCTGCCACTTTTCAATTTGAGTTATAACTCTATCAGCTTCCTCCTTAGAAAATGGCTTCATAGGGTAAAGACCATCTCTATATTTCGTAAGACCAATAGGCACAACACTCATACTATGGGCATTAGGCATAAACTTAGAACAGTCTGATATAGTTTTATCAAGTATATCACCATCATTTATGCCATTGCATAAAACCACCTGAAGATTCATTTCTATACCAGCATTTTTAAGCCTTTGCATAATATCTAAAACCTTATCGGCATTCTTATTTTTTAACATAGTTTTTCTAAGCTCAAGGTCTGTTGTATGCACCGAAACATTTATAGGTGATAAGTGGTAAAATATAATGTGGTTTATATCCTTTTCACTCATATTTGTAAGTGTAACGTAGTTTCCCTGTAAGAATGAAAGACGTGAATCATCATCTTTAAAGTATAATGTTTCCCTCATTCCCTTAGGTAACTGGTCGATAAAACAGAAAATACACTTATTTCTACAGCTTTTGGCATTATCCATAAGACCACTTTCAAATACGATACCTATATCCTCGTCTAAATCCTTTTCTATTTCTGCAATATACTCCTCGCCCTCAGGAGTTCTAAAAGTCATTTCAAGATATTCATCATTTACGTGGTATCTATAATCAAATATATCTGTAATTTCTTGGTCATTTACAGCCACAAGGACATCTCCAACAGATATACCAAGCTCCTCGGCTATACTTCCCTCTTCAATTTTTATTACAACATTTTCATTATTATTTTTTTTACTTTCCATAAAAATCCCTGCCAATACTATTATATAAGCTCCATAACAGCAACCATACTACCCCTTTTATTTCCCATAACTCGGTGGGAATAAAAAAGCTCTGGATTACACATAGTGCATAGATTTGTAATCTCTATATTCTCCTTAGGTATTCCACATTTCTCCATTAAAAATGCGTTAACTCCCCAAAGGTCTATTTTAAATTTGCCCTCACAACTATCTTTTTCTATAAATCTTTGGGCGTCCTCTATTTTTTTCATAAACTCAGAAACAACAGGCATATCCACCTGAAAGCAACATTTCCCTATTGATGGACCAATGGCAGAAACTATATTTTTAGGGTTTGTATTAAACTTTTCTACCATAGTTTTTACAGTTTCAGTAGCAATACCATTTACAGTACCTCTCCAGCCAGCGTGTGCCAATGCAATAACTTTATTCTCTGTGTCTAAAAAGAAAAGAGGTACACAGTCTGCTGAAAAAGTTGTTATAGCTACTCCTTTTTCGTTTGTCACTAAAGCGTCGGTATCGTACAAATCGTTATCCCTTGTAACGCCTTTTCCAACGTCATCTTTTGTAACAACTTTAACATTTGTAGTGTGGGTTTGGCAACTCATAACTGTATTATTATAATCTATACCTGTCGCCTTTTCCATAATTTTAAAATTTTCTATAACATTTTCTCTTTTATCACCACGAGTAAAGCTAAGGTTCATACTGCAAAACTCATCTTCGCTTACACCCCCACATCTTGTAGAGAAGTAATGGCGAACAAGACCAGTTTTACTTATATTATCAAACTGTATATATTTTAAGCTACCATTTTCTAAAACTTTCAAAATATCACCACCTACTAATAAAATGCGTTTTCTATATAATTAAAATATACTGTATCATTCAAAACCATAACTTCAGCCACATCAAATCTAAAATTAGTATCATATAGCTGATTTTCTGCTATATATGCCATTGCCGTATTTTTTATACGGTTCTGCTTTTTTAAATTTACAGCCTCTCTAGGTAGACCCATAGAGGTATTGACCCTTGTTTTAACCTCAACAAAAGTTACTGTATCGCCTTTTTTAGCTATTATATCAATCTCGCCATACTTCTTCCTAAAGTTTCTATCAACAATAGTATAACCCTGTTTTTCAAGTTCATTTACAGCTATCTCCTCGCCTTGGTCACCAAGACTTTTATTTTTTGACATAACCTACACCTCTAAAAGATTTTTTAAAAAACTTCTTCTATGAATAGGCGAAGGGCCATACTTTTTAAGTGCGTCTATATGTTCCTTAGAACCATAGCCCTTATTTTTTTCAAAGTGATATTCAGGGTAAAGCTCTGCGTATTGCTCCATCATTCTATCTCTTTCGACCTTAGCAATAATACTTGACGCACCTATATAAAGGCTTTTTGCATCGCCTTTTATAATTCCCATTTGCTCACAATGTATATTAGGTATAGTTACTGCGTCAGCTAAAACAAAGTCCGGCTTTATAGAAAGACCGTCTATTGCTATTTTCATAGCCTTGTATGTAGCCTGAAGTATATTTATATCGTCAATCTCTTTAGGGCTTACTATACCAAAGGAGTATGAAACTGCCTCTCTTATTATTATATCATAAAGTTCATTTCTTTTTTTCTCTGAAAGCTTTTTAGAGTCATTAATCCCCATAATCCTACAATCTTTAGGTAGTATAACTGCTGATGTGACAACAGGTCCTGCAAGAGGTCCTCGGCCAACCTCGTCAACTCCTGCAATAAACTTATAGCCTTTAGCATAAAGTTCTTTTTCGTACCGAAGAAGACTTTCAATTCTCTGTTTCTCCTGCTCCATAGCAATAAGTTTATTTTTGTAGCTTTCTATTAGTTTTAAAACACCTTTTCTATCATCATCTTTATATTTTTCAAAAAGAGTTTCTATATTTTCAATGGGACAACTAGAAAACTCTAACTTTATATCGTTTATGGATATAGCCATAGTCACCAAATCCTTTCCTAAAGAATTATACACTTAAAGCCCTTTAATGTAAACAAAAAGAGCCTTAATACACCTTTTGTCAAGGCATATTAAAGCCCTTTTATTATAATTTATCGAAAAAATCCATATCTATATCAATATTTTTTTCAAGTAATTTATAAACTTCTGAAAGCATAAGAACAACTTTTTTCTC
The DNA here is from genome assembly GCA_017694425.1 of Candidatus Fimicola merdigallinarum. Taxonomy (GTDB): domain Bacteria; phylum Bacillota; class Clostridia; order Lachnospirales; family Anaerotignaceae; genus Fimicola; species Fimicola merdigallinarum. Next base: position 3,925 of record JADIMX010000006.1, on the reverse strand, counting down.
ACTTTCAATAAATCTAAGACTAAGCTCACTTAAAGATACTTTAGAATAGCACTCATCAAGGCGAGTTCTCTCCTCGTCTGAAACTTCCTGACCTCTAAGCTCTTTAAGTTCAACACTTGTCTGAATAGCTTTATACTCATCTAAGGCTATCTTTAACTCAGGATTACTTCTAATTTCATCTCTAAGTTTTGAGTATTCTTCATAAACAGGGCTGTTCTCAATAGTTTTTGAAAGCTCCAAGACACTATTTCTAACACTTATATCCATAGTATTATACCTCCGTAATTATAGGTAAAATCATAGGACTTCTCTTTGTTCTCTGCCATAAGTAGTTCTTTAAAGTATCCTTTATAAGACCTTTAATATAGCTCCAACCTGTAATGTGTCTTTCCTCGCACTTCATAAGAGCCTCTTGTACAACAGCTCTGGCTTCCTCCATAAGCTCCTCAGCCTCACGAACGTAAACGAAACCTCTAGAGATTATATCAGGTCCGGCAATAACCATACCCGTTTCTTTTTCCATTGTAACGACTACTATCATAAGACCGTCCTGTGAAAGATGCTTTCTATCACGAAGTACAATATTTCCTACGTCACCTACACCAAGACCGTCAACAAGAACCTGACCTGCTGGAACTGTGCCATTTACCTTAGCACCATTCTTAGTTATTTCAAGAACATCACCAATGCCCATAATAAATACATTGTCTTTTTCAACGCCCATAGAAACAGCTAAGTCTTTATGACTTACAAGGTGGATAAACTCACCGTGTACTGGCATAAAGTATTTTGGCTTTATAAGAGCAAGCATAAGTTTTAATTCTTCCTGTCTAGCGTGACCTGAAACGTGAATGTCTGCCATACCCTCATAAACAACATTTGCACCTTTTTTCAAAAGCTCGTTTATAACTCTTGAAATATTTTTCTCATTTCCAGGTATTGATGAGGCACTAATAATAATCTTATCCCCTGATTTTATCTGTACCTGTTTATGTTCATTAGATGCAATTCTTGAAAGAGCAGACATATTTTCGCCCTGACTTCCTGTTGTTATAATAACAAGCTGTTCATCAGTATAGTTTTTAATATCATTAATATCAATTAAAACACCGGCAGGAACACTTAAGTATCCAAGCTCAGTTGATGTTTTAACTGCGTTAATCATACTTCTACCTATAATAGCAACTTTTCTTTTATAAGTATGGGCAGAGTTTATAATCTGCTGTATACGGTGTATATTTGATGAGAATGTAGCCACCATAATTCTATTTTTAGGTGTTTCATCAAAAATCTGGTCAAAAACACGACCTACATTTTTTTCTGACATAGTAAAGCCTTTTCGCTCAGCATTTGTAGAATCACTTAAAAGGAGTAAAACACCCTCTTTTCCAAGCTCTGCAAATCTGTGTATATCCATAATATCGCCGTCAATAGGTGTATAGTCCACTTTAAAGTCGCCTGTATGCACAATAACACCTAAAGGAGTTGTTATTGCAAGAGCAACAGCGTCAGCGATACTGTGGTTTGTATGGATAAATTCCACCTTAAACTGTCCAAGTTTTACTGTTTCCCCTGGGACAACTGTGTGAAGTGATACAGAGTTTAAAAGGTCGTGTTCACGAAGTTTATTTTCAAGAAGACCTAATGTAAGTCTTGTACCGAATACAGGCACGTTAATATCTCTTAAAACGTATGGTAACGCACCTATATGGTCCTCGTGTCCGTGAGTTAAAATAATACCTCTAACTCTGTCTATATTTTTCTGTAAGTATGTTGTATCTGGTATGACAAGGTCGATTCCAAGCATATCATCTTCTGGGAATGCAAGACCACAGTCAACAATTATAATATCGTTGTTATATTCAAAGACGGTCATATTCTTACCAATTTCCTGAAGACCGCCAAGTGATATAACTTTAAGCCTTTGTTTTTTTGAAGCCAAAAAAACACCTCCGTTTCTAAAAAAATAAATTAAACACAAAAAACCAAAACTGCCGTTCATTTTTTGTCTGTCAAATATAATTTTTCCAAAACCGTAGTTTTTTAAACACAAAAAATTCTAATGCAAAATGCTATAACATAAATCTGTCATAAATGTTTCCGAAAAAACAGATTTAAAAGCAAATTTTACCCTAACGACAGTTAAACACGAAAATAAACCTGTCAGAAACAGGCTATTTTCAAATAAGTATTAAAATATTAAATATCAAAAATTTTAGTCCAATTAATTTATAACTTTACTAAAACTTTAATACAGACAAAGTCTTATCTCACCACATATAAACTATTGTATGTATTTTAATATTTTAAAATATATATTGTTTATCAGAAAATTTTTTCCGATAAATATCAGTAATAATTAAACTACACTTTGAATTAAAAGTGGCTATTTTTAGATATAGAAAAATATTATTTTCTAATTATCCAATATATTATGATAGCTCATAAAAGTATAAATAATAAGTACCTGCACCTAGACTTTATAATTTTAGTCTAAACACACCACCAATTAAAAGTTGATGTTCTCAGATATAAAAAATATTATTTTCTAATTATCCAAGCTATTATACTAGTTCCTAAAAGTATAAATAATAAGTACCTGTACCTAGTCTTTATAATTTTATTCTAAACACACTTTGAATTAAAAGTCGGTGTTCTCAGATATAAAAAACATTATTTTCTAATTATCCAAGCTATAATCCTAGTTCCTAATAATTTCGTTAATAAGTACCTGCACCTAGTCTTTATAATTTTAGTCTAAATACACCACCAATTAAAAGTGGCTATTCTTAGATATAAAAAACATTACTTTCTAATTATCCAATATATTTATGATAGTTCCTAAAAGTATAAATAATAAGTACCTATACCCAACTTTATAATTTAGTCTAAATACACTTCACTTCAAAAGTAAGTAGTTTCTAAAAAGTATACCTAATCCACACCTAATAGGTGGCATAATTAGTATTAAAGCTCAACGTCGTATTCTTCACCGTTTTTGCTGAATATATCGGCTACTTCGTCAAACTCATCATCATCTTCTACGAGAGCATAAGTAACATCACTACCCTCAAGAGAAACCTCTTTAAGAATTAAAGCCTCTGACTCCTCGTCATCAATAGAGTTACTTTCAACTACAAGAAGGTATCTATTGCCTTTATGCTTTGTATTGTCTATTATAGCAAACTCTATTTCTTCATTTGTATCTTCATCTGTCATAGTAACAATTTCAAACTCTTCAAAATCTTCATTGAAATCTGACATAAAAAACACCCTTTCTATTTAAATTTATTTATTACCGTCAAGAAATCCTTGTAATATATGAACTGCTGCCATTTTATCTATAACACTTTTTCTTTTGGCTCTTGAAAGGTCAGCCTCCATAAGTGAACGATTTGCAGCTATTGTACTCATTCTTTCGTCCCATAATATAACCGGTATATTAGGAAATCTCTTTTCAAGTCTATCTTTAAAAGCTCTCGTTTTTTCGCAACGAGGACCTTCCGTATTATCCATATTTTTAGGAAAGCCTAAAACTATCTTTTCGACCTCATACTGTGTTATAAGCTCATTAAGACGTGCAAGGCTTTTTTTGTATTCATTTTCGTTAGTTCTCTGTATTATCTCAACACCTTGGGCTGTCCAGCCAAAAGGGTCACTTACAGCAACACCAATAGTCTTGTCACCGTAGTCAAGTCCAAGTATTCTCAAAAAATATCACCCTAATATTAAAAATTTTTGTCAAGGTAGTCCTTAACAAGTTCCTCTAAAAGCTCATCTCTGTCAAGCTTTCTTATAAGGGAACGTGCATTGTCATAACTTGTAATATAAGTAGGGTCACCTGAGAGTATATATCCCACAATCTGATTTACAGGATTATAGCCCTTAGCCTTTAACGCTGATGTCACCCTTATAAGTATGGCCT
>JADIMX010000081.1 GCA_017694425.1 Candidatus Fimicola merdigallinarum | reverse complement strand
AGCTTATGAATCAGTATTTTGACGGTGAAATATCCGATGATGATAGAGAGAAACTTTTTTCACATATTGAGGAATGTGAGAATTGCAAAGAAGATTTTTACCAACTAAAAAGCATTATAGACGGGTTGAGAAATGAGCCTTTAGTTGAATTGCCTGAGGATTATCACAAAAATCTTATGGCTAAACTTGAAAAGGAAGTTTCAAATAAAAAGGTTATAAATTTTAAATCTTTTTATAAATATGCAGGTCTTGTGGCTGTATTCGTTTTTGTATTTTTAGGTGGAATGAAAGCAGGTCTTTTTGAAAGGAATAAGGTTGAGCCTAAGGTGGCTTCGACTGAGGGTGAAGCGGAAACTTTGGAAATGCCAAAAGTTAGTGATGATGAGGCAGGCGTACAGCCTAGAATGATGGCGGGATTAACCGAAACTGTGGCAGAGGTAAAACTTAAAAGCAGTGATAAGTATGTTGAAGTCTTGGACTTGGCTAGAGAGTATAATGGAGAAATAACAGAAAGTGAAGATTTAACAGAAATTAAGTTTTTGAACATTGATTATTTAGGATTTATAGATAATTTGAATAATAGAGGTTTGGCAGTAATCAATGAGGAAGTTTCGGATTTACAGATTGAGTATAACAACCTTTTAGAAAGCAAAGAGGAACTTATGGCAAAGGGCGAGGATACTTCTTTGGTTGACGAAAAAATATTTAATATAGAAGATAGAGGTAATTTCTCTATGGTTAAAGTGTATAGATAGGGGGGGCTAGAGGTAGTCCTCTTTTTTTGGGTAGTGATGATAGGGTTTGGGATTTAACAGAAATTAAGTTTTTGAACATTGATTATTTAGGAGTTATAGATGATTTGAATAATAGAGATTTTGCAGTAATCAATGAGGAAGTTTCGGATTTACAGATTGAGTATAATAATCTTTTAGAAAGCGAAGAGGAACTTATGGCAAAGGGCGAGGATACATCTTTGATTGACGAAAAAATATTTAATATAGAAGATAGAGGTAATTTCTCTATGGTAAAAGTGTATAGGTAGGGGGCTAGAGATAGTCCTCTTTTTTGGTATTTATGATAGGGTTTGGGATTTAGTAATGGGGGATTAGGGTATGTAGGCAATGTGTTCTAATTATATTAAATTATATTTGAAATTTTATACATTCCTAAATTTATTAACCAAAAATTCCTATACATAAATCATACTCTAACAAAACACGCAAAAAAGACTGTACCGAAGTACAGCCTTTTTCATAGATACATATTAGTTACCGAAGAACATTTTTATATCGTCTTCTACATTTGTTATTCCACCTATGCCAAAGTTTTCAACAAGCACTTTAGCCACATTAGGTGAGAGGAATGCCGGAAGTGTTGGCCCAAGATGTATGTTCTTAACTCCTAAGTGAAGAAGTGCTAAAAGAACGATAACAGCTTTCTGTTCGTACCAAGCAATATTATATACTATTGGAAGGTCATTTATATCCTCAAGACCGAACACTTCTTTAAGTTTTAAAGCTATTACTGCTAATGAGTAAGAGTCGTTACACTGACCAGCGTCAAGAACACGAGGAATACCACCGATATCTCCAAGGTCAAGTTTATTGTATTTATACTTAGCACAGCCTGCTGTAAGTATTACTGCATCTTTAGGTAATGCTTTAGCAAATTCTGTGTAGTAATCTCTTGATTTGCTACGTCCGTCACAGCCAGCCATAACAACAAATTTCTTAATAGCACCAGTTTTAACTGCATCTACAATTTTATCAGCAAGGGCAAGCACCTGATTGTGAGCGAAACCACCGATAATCTCACCGGTTTCAATCTCTGTAGGAGCCGGTAATCGTTTTGCGTGTTCTATGATTTCTGAGAAATCTTTCTTTTCGCCAACTTTACCCTCTATGTGTTTGCAACCTGCAAAGCCAACTGCACCAGTTGTGTAAACTCTGTCTTTGTAGCTTTCGGCCGGTGGCACAAGACAGTTTGTTGTGAGAAGAATTGGGCCATTAAATGATTCAAATTCCTCTTTTTGTTTCCACCAAGCATTACCGTAGTTACCTACAAAGTGGCTATATTTCTTGAATGCAGGGTAGTAGTGAGCTGGTAACATTTCTGAGTGAGTATAAACATCAACACCAGTTCCCTCAGTCTGTTCAAGTAACATCTCAAGGTCTTTAAGGTCGTGACCTGATATAAGTATAGCCGGATTATTTCTAACACCAATATTTACTTTTGTTATCTCTGGATTACCGTAAGCTGTTGTGTTTGCAGTATCTAAAAGCTCCATAACAGCAACGCCGAATTTACCTGTTTCTAAAGCGAGAGCTGTAAGCTCATCACCCGAAAGGCTATCGTCAAGAGTTTTAGCAAGTGTACTCTGTAAGAATGCGTTTATATCTTCGCTATCTTTACCGAGAGCGTTTGCGTGTTTTAAGTAGGCTGACATACCTTTTAAGCCGTAAATTATCATTTCTCTAAGACTTCTTATATCCTCGTTTTCTGTTGAGAGAACTCCAACTTTTCCTGATTCTTCAATGATTTCATCATCATTTGCAAATGATAATTTTAAACTAGCGTCAAGACCAGATTTATCTACAAGGCTGTTAACCTCATCTATTGTTTTGTAAACTCTGTTTTTTATAGCTTCATCATCAAAGTTAGCATTTGTTATAGTAACAAAAAGATTTTCACTAACCATTCTATTTATATAGTCTGATACTTCTATTCCTTTATCTCTCATAGATGTTGTAACTTTTGAAAGACATTTTGTTGTGTATACAAGCATATCCTGAAGTTTAGCTGTCAATGGCTTTTTACCACATACACCGGAAACAGTACAACCTTTACAGCCAGCTGTTTCCTGACATTGATAACAGAACATATTTCTTTCCATAATTTTTACCTCCGTAACATTTTTATTATTTAATTATTTTTTGGTTTTAGGTTATGTTATTTTTAAAATTTATTTTGTGATTAGATTATATATTAAATTTATCTACATTTCCGTTGTATTTACAACATAATAAGAAAATTTTTCAAAAATTTTAAATAGTGTATTTTTAGCATTTGAATATTGCGATTGAAAAGGTGAATATGAAAAATATTGATTATTAAATGTAAAGTAAGTGGGAGGAAGGCAGGGGGATATTATCGGTGTATGATATGGAGTAGTGATTGTATTAGAATTATATATTTTGAATGGAGTTTAAAATAGGTAGGATATTAGATAGAATTGTGATGATTTATGAGTTAGAATAGTGGATTTTATTACGAAATTTAGATTTTGAGTTGTGAGTTATAATATTAAATTTAGATTTTTATGTAAGGTAAGATAAGTAGAAAATTAGAAAAGATTTTAATTAATTGTGAGTTAGAGTAGGTAGTTATAATAGGGGTGTAGGTTTTTTGGGGAAAGGAAGTCGGTGTGGATTAGGTATTTGAAATAGTATCGGTCTAGTACTGATTTATGGGTTAAAATAACGAATTATAGCAGGAAATAAGTTTTTTTGAATGGGATTTAAAGCAATTAGGATAGCATTCATAGTTATGAATTAGAATAGTAAATTTATTAGTAAATGTAGATTTTTATGTGAGGTAAGATAAGTAGAAAATTAGAAAAGATTTTAATTAATTGTGA
>JADIMX010000080.1 GCA_017694425.1 Candidatus Fimicola merdigallinarum | reverse complement strand
CCGGTATGTCTCGTGGGCTCGGAGATGTGTATAAGAGACAGCTCTAAGAGTTGTTTCAGCTGTTTCATCTTTCCACTTAAAAGCTATAGAGTCTTTAGGAAACTTAGATGTTGAACCAAGAGAGCTACTATAACTTATGCTATTATAAGTAAGAACTAATCCGTCTGTTGCAAAATCATTATCAGGTATTTTATTCTCAAATTCATATATACTATCAATTATGTTATCGGAGTTAACTACCTTATTATAAACAACATCAAATCCTAAATCTTTAAGCCATAAAAGTTGGTTTGATTTTTTATCATCAAAATCAACACCGTCAGCTTTAAATACTGTAAAAGCATAAAACATAACATTTCTTTTAGCACAAATTTCACTATTAAGCTGTCTTACTGTACCACTACAAAGATTTCTAGGATTTTTATATGCTTCATTTTCATCTAATTCACTATTTATCCTATCAAATTCAGAGTATGATATTATGCCCTCACCTCTTATAATAAGCTCATCTTTATAAGATATTTTTAGAGGAACATTTTTAAAAACTTTAACATTATGAGTTATATCCTCACCAACCTCACCATTTCCACGAGTTATACCCTGTACAAGTTCACCATTATTATATTTTAAAACAATAGTAAGTCCGTCTAACTTCCAAGAAAGTAATCCATCTTGATTTTCTAACCAAGATTTTAATTTTGTCGGCTCTTTCGTCTTATCGAGAGAAAGTATTCTTTCATCGTGTCTTATCTTTGTAAGATTACTTAAAACAGTATAACCCACATTTTGTGTAGGGCTATTAGCAAGAATAACTCCCGTTTCTTTTTCAAGTTTTACAAGCTCATCATAAAGTTTATCATATTCAAAATCAGACATATTGCTTTCATTTTTCTGATAATAGTCATATGACGCTTTATTTAATATATCTATAAGTTCTTTCATTCTTTCCATTTTAAATTTATCCTCTCAGACTTATTCTTCTGAAACCTTTTTTAATTTTGAAAGTCCTGCCATAAACTTTTTAACACCTTTTCCAGCAAAACTAACTTCAACCTCAAAATCTGCACCACCTGGAGTTATACTTTTAACTACACCAATACCATACTTAGGTGCCCTTACTTTATCTCCCACAACATAGTCTAAAGTAAGATTTTTAGGTGAAGGCATAGCATTTGAAACAGGTCTTTTTAATATACCGCCATAAGGTGCTGGCTTTGAAAATGATGGTTTTATTCTCATTTCAGATTTTTTAATATATTTATCAACTTCTGAATTAAGCATTTTATTTCTGTCTATTGTGTTCATAAGCTCTGCCGGTATCTCTTTTAAAAATCTTGACGGAGCATTATACTGAGTTATGCCGTGTTGCATTCTAGTTTTAGCATTAGTTAAGAAAAGCTCTTCTTTTGCTCTAGTAATACCTACATAGCAAAGTCTACGTTCTTCTTCCATATCATCTGCTGTACCGAAAGTTACAACTCTATAACTTGGGAACATTCCCTCTTCCATACCAACTAAAAATACAACTGGAAACTCTAATCCCTTAGCGCTATGCATAGTCATAAGAACAACACAATCCTCATCATCTTCATAATTATCTATATCTGCAACAAGAGCTATATCCTCAAGGAAACCTCTTAAAGAAGGCTCATCAGTATTGTTTTCATATTCTACAGCTTTAGATACAAATTCATCTATATTTTCTATTCTAGAAAGAGCCTCATCAGTACCCTCATCTTGTAAGGCTTGAAGATATCCTGTTTTTCTTATAATATTCTCTATTAATTCAGGAACACTTATGTTTTCACAGTCTTCTTCTATGCTTGTCATTATTTCATAAAATTCTTTAAACTTTTTAGCACGAGTTTTAAGTTCAGCTATATCATATATTCTAGCAATGGCCTCATATATACTTATGCTTTCTTCTCTCGCAAACTTTTCAAGTTTTTCTATTGATGCGTCGCCAATACCTCTTTTAGGCACATTTATAATTCTTTTGAGAGCTATTGTATCAGATGGATTAGCTATTACTTTTAAGTATGAAAGTATATCCTTTATCTCTTTTCTCTCGTAGAAACGAACACCACCGAAAAGTTTATATGGAATACTTTTCTTAACAAAACAATCTTCTACAGCTCTTGACTGAGCATTCGTTCTATATAACACAGCAAAGTCTTTGTACTTTCTTTTTCCTGAAATAGTTAATTCATTAATTTTATCAGCAACAAATCTAGCTTCGTCATACTCATTGTCTGCACGTTTAAGATGAATTATACCACCCTTATCATTTTCGGTCCAAAGAGTTTTATCCTTTCTTGTTATATTATTATGTATAACAGAGTTTGCAGCATCAAGTATTGTCTGTGTTGAACGGTAATTCTGCTCAAGTTTTATAACAACTGTATTCTCAAAATCTTTCTCAAACTCAAGTATATTTCTTATATTAGCTCCACGCCAGCCGTATATACTCTGGTCATCATCACCAACAACACATATATTTTTATATTTTAATGATAAAAGTCTTACAAGCTCATACTGTGATGTGTTAGTATCCTGATACTCATCTACCATTATATATTTAAATTTTTCTTGATAGTAGTCAAGTACATCTTCATTATTTCTAAAAAGCTGTACAGTTTTATATATAAGGTCATCAAAATCAAGAGCATTATTTTCTTTTAAAAGCTGTTGATATATTCTATATGCTTTGGCATATTTTACTTTTCTTATATCCTTATCAGTTTTTTGTTCATACTCTTCCCAAGATACAAGCTCCTCTTTCTGCTTGCTTATTTCAGCTAAAGCTCCTTTAACTGTAAATGTCTTATCTGTAATACTAAAATTAAGACGTTTGAAAGCCTCTTTCATAATCTTATCTTGGTCATCAGTATCATATATTGAGAAATCTCTACTATATCCTAACTTATCAATATCGCGTCTTAAAATTCTAACGCAAGTTGAATGGAATGTACTTACCCATATATCCATAGCTTTATCACCAATAAGTTTATTTACACGTTCACGCATTTCTTTTGCTGCCTTATTTGTAAATGTTATGGCAAGTATATTCCAAGGATTTACACCACTTTCAATAAGGTGTGCAATTCTAACAGTCAATGCACCAGTTTTTCCAGAACCTGCACCTGCAAGAACTAATACAGGTCCGTCTGTCTGTAAAACGGCTTTTTGTTGCATTGGATTTAATCTATCAAAACCTATCATAATCTTTCTCCTATAAATTTTAACAAATAAATAGGAAGCTTGATTACTCAACACTTCCCTATTAAATGTTATATATTTTATTTTTCTTCGTTTTTACTGTTTTCTTTCTTGCTACGAACTCTTTCAATAGCAAGTCTATAACCGTCAGTACCATAGTTTAAGGCTCTATTAACTCTACTTATAGTTGCTGTAGAAGCACCTGTTTTTTCTGCTATTTCTATATATGTTTTCTTAGCATCAAGCATCTGAGCAACTTCCATTCTCTGAGCTATTGCCTGTATTTCGTGTACTGTACATAAATCTTCAAAAAGACGATAACATTCTTCAAGTGTATTCATACTTAATATGCACTCAAAGAGCTTGTCTGTAAGTTCATTTTTAATTTTGCTATTCATAATCCCCTATCACCTTTTACTTTATTTATATCTATATATTAACATTATAAAGTGTTAAAGTAAATACGGAATAGAAGAAATTATTTCAAATTTTTAATATGTTTTTTAAACTTTTCAACTGATGTATTTAAAACAAGCTCAGCAGGAAAATCTATTTCATATAAAAATTTTTTACAAAGCTCAAAACCGCCTACTTCTGTATAAAAATGAGCATCAGAGCCTAAGACAACCGGTATACCTCGTTTCTTACACATAAGAGCTATATCTTTCATAATTAATTCACTACCTTTTCTAGAGCCATTAGGCTTTAAAGAAGAATTATTTATTTCTATCAATGTGCCTGTTCTTTCACAAGCATCAATAACTTCTTTTATGTGGAAAGGATAGTGTGGGTCGCCAGTATGACCTAAAATACTAACATATTTATTTTCGCAAACCTTCACATAGGCATTTGTATTCTCCTCTATAGTACCAGCATTAATGCAAGGTGGGTGTAAACTAGCAATAGCTATGTCAAGTTTTTTTAATGAATACTCGTTAAGGTCTACAGTACCTTCAAAGTCCATTATATTAAGCTCTGCACCTTTTAATATTTCAACATCATAAAGTTTTTCAGGTAAAACCTTAAGATTATTAAAATGAATTTGAGTAGCAGAACCAGGCATAGATGGTGCGTGGTCTGTCATAGCTATAAGTTTCATTCCTATACTTGATGCAAATTTAGCATTTTCATCTATTGTACTATATGCGTGACCACTTGATATTGTATGAGTGTGTACATCAATAATATATTCCAAATTTATCATATCCTTTTATAATTTATAGTATTTATATTATACCACATTTTATATTTTTATTAAAGACCACCATCTATTAAATTATTTAACATCTTTTAAAAACGATTTTATAATATTATCATAACATTCTTCGCATATATCAAATTTATGAACATCTTCATCTTTATTTGAATTATAACCCCAAGTTTTTTCAACGTGAAGATAATCTTTTAAATATCCATATCCGTCTTTTTCTATCTCTTTTCCGCAGGCATTGCAAATAACTTTATCAATTTCTCGCACCTTTTTACATACCTCTTTATAAGTCACCATAAAATATACCTCCCTATTACAATAAAGTCATTTTACCATATATTTTTTTCATTTTATATATCAAATGTTTTCCTTTAGTGATAAAATGTACTAAAAAATACGAAAGGATATAATTATGAAAAATTGGTATGATTATTTAAAAGAATGTGGCATATGTCCCAGAAACTGCGGTGTAGATAGAACTAATGGAAAACTAGGCTATTGCAAAAGTGGTATCAAAATAAAAACAGCTTTGGCATCTATACATAAATGGGAAGAACCCGTAATAAGTGGCACTAGAGGTTCAGGTACTATATTTTTCTCAGGCTGTAACTTAAGATGTGTTTTTTGTCAAAATTATAATATAAGTAATGAAAACTTTGGAAAAGAAATATCGATAGAAAGGTTAGCTGAGATATTTATAGAGCAACAAAACAGAAATGTTCATAATATAAACCTTGTATCTCCTACCCACTTTCTGCCACAAGTAAGAGAAGCCTTAATAATAGCTAAAAATAATGGACTTAAAATACCTGTAATATATAACTCTAGTGGGTACGAATCTGTAAAAATTATAAAAACATTAGATGGTCTTATAGATATATACTTACCTGATTTAAAATATTATAGCAGCCAGCTTTCTTCAGAGTTTTCTCTTGCTAAAGACTACTTTGAAAGAGCAACAGAAGCCATCTTAGAAATGAGAAAACAACAACCTAAAGATATTTTTGATAAAGATAATATTATGCAAAAAGGATTAATTGTAAGACATCTTGTACTGCCAAACTGTAAATCTGATTCATTTAAAGTTCTTGACTGGATAAAAGAAAATTTAGGAGAAGATACATTTATATCCATTCTACGTCAATATACTCCTATGTATAAGGCAAAGGAAATAAAAACGCTTAACAGAAAAATAACAACATTTGAATATGATAAAGTAATTGAACATTTTCTTAACATAGGTATGAAAAACGGTTTTTCCCAAGATAAACTTTCTGCAACATCAGAATATACACCTATTTTTGACCTTAGCGGAATATAAATTTGGTTTAATAAATAAATTATTACAACAAAATGTCAAAAACTTTGTTGAAAAAATAACAATTTTATTATATAATATGTAAAATGTTTTTATTTAGGAAGGGGTTTTTACTTATGGTAAAGAAGGAACAAGGTGTTTTAAAAGAAAACTTACGTGGCGGAAAAGGTACAGTTGAAATTTTCCATATTCTCACACCTGAAGAGCTTATGGGACACGGAAAAATGTATGCTAAAGTTGTATTAAAACCACATAGTAGCATTGGTTGGCATCAGCACGTTGGAGATACTGAACCTTACTACATACTTGACGGAGAAGGAATTTTTACAGACAATGATGGCTCTAAAACTCGTGTTTCATCTGGCGATATATGTACAATAGCCGTAGGTGAATTCCATAGTATTGAAAATGACACAGATAAAGACCTTTCTATACTTGCACTTGTTGTAAATGATGAATTTAAATAAAGATTGCTAGGGATTGTATCTTTGATACAGTCCTTTTATTTTTATCTCTTTCACAAACTTTATTTATATAAATATAATATAAGTAAAGATATTTTGGAGGAAATAATGAAAAATATAGTTGAAATTACAAATATGTGTCTTAACTATCATACACCAGAGGGTGAGACAGAAGCAGTTAAAGACTTTAGTATATCTGTAAAAGAAGGTGAATTTGTTGCTATAGTAGGTCCTAGTGGTTGTGGAAAATCTACTATACTTTCTGTTATATCGGGACTTTTAAAACCTACAAGTGGTACTATCGCCATAAATACAGATAAAACTGTAGGATATATGTTACAAAAAGACTATCTTTTTGAATGGAGAACTATTTTTGATAATGTCTGTCTTGGCCCTGAAATACAAAAAAATTTAACAAGCGATAAAAAAGAGTTTGCTGAAACTCTATTAAAACAATACGGTTTATGGGATTTTAGAAATTCATATCCTTCACAGTTATCAGGTGGAATGCGTCAACGTACAGCTCTTATAAGAACTCTTATGTTAAAACCAGAGCTTATGCTTTTAGACGAGCCATTCTCTGCTTTAGACTATCAGACAAGATTATCCGTTTCTGATGAAATAGGAACCATAATAAGAAAAGAAAAGAAAACAGCAATTCTAGTAACTCACGATATTTCAGAGGCTATTTCCTTAAGCGATAGAGTTATTGTTTTAACTAAAAGACCTGCAACAGTCAAATCTATATACGAAATAAAATTGACAGCAGACGAAAGAACACCAATGAAATCAAGAGAATCTCCTGAGTTTAAAGATTATTTTAATACTATATGGAAGGAGCTTGATTTAAATGTCTGATATAAAAAATGTATCACAATCACAATTAGATTATTTATATAAACTAAAGAAACGAAAACGTCAAGTTTTTATTACTCAAATTACAATATTAATCTCTATATTTTTAATATGGGAAATAGCATCTGACTTAAAATTAATAGACCCATTTATATTCAGTAGCCCATCACGAATGTTTAAGTCCTTAATAGAAATGGTTAAAAATGGTTTAATATTTAAACATACCTCTATAACTTTATTTGAAACTATTGTAGGCTTTTTACTGGGAACATTTATCGGTATAGCGGTTGCTATAATTATGTGGTGGAATAAATTTATATCAGATGTATTAGAACCATATCTTGTAGTTTTAAATTCGCTACCTAAAACAGCATTAGCACCAATAATAATAGTATGGATAGGAAATGATATGTCTTCTATAATAGTTATAGCACTTTTGACAAGTGTTGTAGTTACACTTATGTCTGTATATGAGGGATTTATGCAAATAGATGAAGATAAAATAAAACTAATAAAAACTTTTGGTGGAACAAAATTTCAAGTTTTGATGAAAGTAATATTACCAGCCTCAATACCGACAATGGTAAGTGCTTTAAAAATAAATATAGGTTTATCATATGTTGGAGTTATTGTCGGAGAGTTTCTTGTGGCAAAAGCCGGACTTGGATATCTTATAACCTATTCAAGCCAAACATTTAAACTAGATGCCGTTATGTTATCCGTAATAATCCTTGCTATTATGGCAGGTTTAATGTACAAGTGCGTTTCTATACTTGAAAAGCTAGTATTAAAGAAGATAAATCCACAATAAAGTAAATATATTTTTAAAGTGTAATAGCGAGATATTTTTATCTCGCTATTTTTATAAACACTAAATTAAATTTTTACTTTAGTTTAACTCTTAATATATACTATTATACTACTTAATGACTATATAAGTTTGAATAAAATTCTAAAACTATACTATGTGTTAGTTAATCACTAAATTCAAAGTAATTAAATGATAATATTAATACACATATTTAACAATTATATTTTTTAAGTAGCATTGTCAATATAGGTTTTATTGTAATACAAAAGACAGAATACCTTAATACCCTGCCTTTTGCTAGAGTTGTTTATTCGATTAAATCATTTTCTTTTAATAAACTTTCAACCTAAGAAACACTCAAGTTAGTCTAGTTAGCAATATCTTCTAAATACAACCTATCATAGTATAATTCATTACCTTTATATCAATATTTCTAAGTTGATTTAAGTCTTCTTCTGTTCAATTATAGTTAACTTGCCATATCTGTTATACTTTTTAATTCTTTTTTATTGAATTGACTTATAACAGCCTATAGCTAATGCCATCTCACCTATATGGCAAGAAACACTTAAAGAAAGTGGGTCACAGTCTACATCATATTCAGGGAAATTCTCCTGAACTTTTTTCTGCCAGTTGTCACCTATTGACTTGTCACCAGAGTAAGCAACTGCAATTTTTATATTATCACAATCTTTAAATCTATTTTCAAGGTCAGATTTTATAGCTTCTATAAGTTTTTTCTCAGCTTGCTTCATTCCTCTTGATTTTGAGTAGGCATCAAGTTTATCACCTTGTATCTGAAGTATAGGTTTTATATTTAAAACACTTCCTATTGCTGCACCGGCAGATGTAACTCTACCACCTTTTTTAAGATATTTTAATGTATCAACAGCAATATATATACTTGCATCATATGTCATATCTTCAAGTTTTTCTTTTATCTCTGTACTGCTAAGCCCCATATCTCTTAACTTTATAGCATCAAGAACGGACTGTTTCTGTGTTATAGATATACGCTTATTGTCTACAACGTGCACCTTACCATCAAAATCATCTGCAAGCATCTTTGCCACACCACAAGAACTACTAAGACCTGATGACATAGGAATATGAACAATAGAATCGTGGTCTTTTAAAATACTTTCCCAAAGGTCAATCACATCACCTGGTGCTGGCTGTGATGTTGATATATCAGAGTCTTTTCTCATTTCATCATAAAACTGCTCAGTTGTAAAATTTAAACCTTCAAAATAAGATTCGCCATTTATTATAAAAGGCATAGGTAAAACAAAAATATTTAATTCCTCAGATAACTCTTTAGTTATACCACTATTAGTATCTGTTACAATTGCAATCCTTTCAGACATACAATCCTCCATTCAAATTTATTTTTAATAATATCTAATATAAGATGTTTTTCTATTTTTGTCAAATAAAGTTGAATTTTTTAAACAAAAAATCCGACAACTAAATAATAATTGCCGGATTTTAACTATTTGAAAATTATCAACCGTGGAATAATTTCTTTGTCTGATAACGTGGTTCACAAGTAAGATGAACACCAAGTTTACTAAATACATTTTCATCAACTGATGAAAGTATTACAGATGAATGTACTTCACAAGATTTAAGTTTTTCAAGCTGTTTCATAGCAAGGTCAGCCTGTGGGTCTGTTGTAGCACATATGCAAAGCGCAAGTAAAACCTCATCTGTATGAAGTCTTGGGTTATTATTTCCAAGGTGTGAAACTTTAAGTTCCTGAATAGGTTCTATTATTGTAGGTGATATAAGTTTAACTTCATCAGGTATATTAGCAAGTTTTTTAAGTGCATTTAAAATCATAGCTGATGATGCACCTAAAAGGTCACTTGTTTTGCCGTATACAAGCTCACCATTTGGAAGCTCAATTACTGCCGTAGGATTTCCTGTTTCTTCAGCAATATAGTTTGCCTCAGCGATAACAGGTCTATCTGCTACACTTGTACCTGCCTGTTTCATAAGAAGCTCAAGTCTATAGATACCATCTTCATCTCCATTGCCTTTTCTTTTTTCACAAAGAGTTTTATAGTATCTTCTTATAATCTCAAGTCTTGATGCCTCTTTTGTAGCCTCATCATCTATTATACAGTTACCCGCCATATTTACACCCATATCTGTTGGTGATTTATAAGGTGATTCACCGTAAATCATTTCAAACATAGCATTTAAAACTGGGAAAACTTCAATATCTCTATTGTAGTTTACAGTTGTTTCACCGTAAGCCTCAAGGTGGAATGGGTCAATCATATTCATATCGTTAAGGTCTACTGTTGCAGCTTCATAAGCAAGGTTTACTGGGTGCTGTAATGGTAAATTCCATATAGGGAATGTTTCAAACTTAGCATATCCAGCTTTAATACCTCTTTTATTATCAAGATAAAGCTGTGAAAGACAAACAGCCATTTTACCACTACCTGGACCAGGAGCAGTAACAACCACAAGAGAACGCTCTGTTTCAATATAGTCATTTTTACCGTATCCATCTTCACTAACAATTAAAGGAACATTGCTTGGATATCCTGCTATTGGATAGTGTTTATAAACACGAAGACCTAATGATTCAAGTTTTTTTGCATAGGCAATAGCACTTTCCTGACCATTGAACTGTGTAAGAACAACACTACCTACATAAAGCCCATAACCTCTAAAGGCATCTATAAGACGTAAAACGTCCATATCATAAGTTATACCAATATCGCCTCTAACTTTATTTTTTTCAATATCTCCAGCATTTATAGCTATAATTATCTCTGCTTCATCTTTAAGCTGAACAAGCATATTAATTTTACTGTCTGGCTTAAATCCTGGAAGAACTCTTGATGCGTGGTAGTCATCAAAAAGTTTTCCACCAAACTCAAGGTAAAGTTTTCCACCAAACTCACCTATTCTTTTTTTGATACACTCTGACTGCATTTTTAAATACTTATCATTATCAAAACTGTCTCTTATACACA
>JADIMX010000079.1 GCA_017694425.1 Candidatus Fimicola merdigallinarum | reverse complement strand
GAGGCTCGTCGGCAGCGTCAGATGTGTATAAGAGACAGGTATTTCACGCAGCAGCCTTAAAACAAGTTCCTTCTTGTGAATTTTTTCCTATAGAAGCAGTAAAAACTAATGTTTTAGGTACAGAAAATGTGTTAACGGCTTCTATTGAAGAAGGTGTAAAATCGGTGATTTGTCTTTCTACTGATAAGGCAGCCTATCCTGTAAATGCTATGGGTACTTCAAAAGCTATGATGGAAAAAGTTGTAGTTGCTAAATCGAGAACAACAACTAAAACAAAAATATGCTGTACGAGATATGGCAACGTTATGTGTTCAAGAGGTTCTGTTATACCTCTTTGGATTGAACAGATTAAATCAGGAAACCCTATAACAATTACAGAACCAAGTATGACAAGATTTATTATGTCATTAGAGGAAGCTGTAGACTTAGTTATTTTTGCTTTTGAAAATGGTAAAAGTGGAGATATATTAGTTCAAAAAGCACCAGCTTGCACAATAGAGATATTAGCTAAGGCAGTAATAGAATTATTTGAGCCGAATCACGAGATTAAAGTTATAGGTATTAGACACGGTGAGAAAATGTATGAAACATTGCTTACAAATGAGGAATGTGCTAGTGCTATTGACCTTGGAAAGTTTTATAGAGTGCCTTGTGATAATAGAGATTTAAACTACAATAAGTATTTTGATGATGGGAATGTAGAAAGAAATCTTATAACAGAATTTAATAGCAATAACACAGAATTACTCACTTTAGAACAGGTTAAGGAAAAGTTGTTAAGTCTTAAATACATAAGAGATGAGCTTGATGCTTGGAAAAATAGATAATCAGGGGGGATATTATGAAGATATTGATTACAGGTTCAAATGGATTTGTAGGCAAGAATCTTGTATATGCCTTGAAAAATATACAGGAAAATAAAGATAGAACCCATAAAAATCTAAATATTGATGAAATATATGAATATGATATAAATATGGATATATCATTATTAAATGAGTATTGCAAAAAAGCTGATTTTGTATTTAATTTTGTAGAATTTGATGGAACTATATCAAATAAACTTTTAGATACTTTAAAGAAGTACAATAATACTTGCCCTGTTATGTTATATTCTTCAATGAATTCAACTTTTGATGAATTTGATTATAAAGATATTAAGTTAGCAGAAGAGTTATTCTTTGAATATAGTAAAGAAGTAGGAGCAAAGGTTTTTGTATATAGATTACCAAATATTTTTGGAAAATGGTGCAAACCTAATTATAATTCGGTAGTTGCTACATTATGTAATAATATTGCAAATGACATAGATATACAAATTGATGATTATAATACTGAATTGGAATTGATTTATATTGATGACTTTATATCCGAAATGATAGGTGCGTTAAAAGGAAAAGAACATAGGTGTGATTATGATGGTTTAAATGTAATAGAAAAATCTAATGGTATGTATTGCTATGTTCCTATAACCCATAAGGTAACATTAGGCAAGATAGTTGAGTTATTGTATTCTTTTAAAGAACAGCCAAATACACTTGTTATGCCTGAAATTCCTAATAATTCATTTGAAAAGAAACTTTATTCTACATACTTATCATATCTTCCAAAAGAAAAAGTTAGTTTTCCTTTGAAGATGAATACAGATAATAGAGGTAGTTTCACAGAGATTTTAAAAATGACTAATTGTGGTCAGTTTTCTGTTAATATAAGTAAGCCTAAGGTTACAAAGGGAGAGCATTGGCATAATACAAAGTGGGAGTTTTTTATTGTTGTTTCTGGTCGTGGACTTATTCAGCAAAGGCGAGTAGGTCTTGATGAAAACGGAAAGCCATATCCTGTTATTGAATTTGAGGTTTCTGGAGAAAAAATAGAGGCTGTTCATATGTTACCGGGGTATACCCATAATATTATAAATCTTTCAGATACTGAAAATTTAGTTACTCTTATGTGGGCAAATGAAGAATTTAATAAGGATAATCCAGATACTTTTTTTGAGAAAGTTGTAGAGGAGAGATAATATGAATATTAAAACAGATTATTCTGATATAAAATTTAAAGATAATGGCAAGTTAAAATTATTAATAATTGTGGGTACTAGACCTGAAATAATTCGTTTAAGTGCTGTTATAGAAAAATCAAGAAAATATTTTGACTGTATATTAGCGCATACAGGTCAAAACTATGATTATAATCTTAACGGAGTATTTTTTGATAATTTAAAATTAGGCTATCCTGATGTTTATATGAACGCAGTTGGAGATGATTTAGGAGCTACAATAGGAAATATTATAAATTGCTCTTATAAGTTAATGAATGAAATTAAACCAGATGCTATTTTAATATTAGGCGATACTAATAGTTGTCTTTCTTCTATATCTGCAAAGCGTTTACATATTCCTATTTTCCATATGGAGGCAGGAAACCGTTGTAAAGATGAGTGCTTACCTGAAGAAGTTAATCGACGTATAGTAGATATTATTTCTGATGTAAATCTTGCTTATAGCGAGCAGGCTAGAAAGTATTTACACGATTGCGATATACCTAAAGAACGTGTTTATGTTACAGGTTCACCTATGGCTGAAGTTCTTAGTAAAAATTTAGATGAAATAAAAAAATCTGATATATTAAATAGATTGAATTTAGAGCCTAAGAAGTATATATTATTATCAGCTCATAGAGAAGAAAATATAGATACAGATAAAAATTTCTTATCTCTTTTTAATGCAGTTAATAAAATGGCTGAAAAATATGATATGCCTGTATTATATTCTTGCCACCCTAGAAGTAAAAAAAGGTTGGAAAATTCAGATTTTAAATTGGATAAGAGAGTTATTCAGCACGAGCCTTTAGGTTTCCACGACTATAATAAATTACAGATGAATGCTTTTGCTGTTGTATCAGATTCTGGGACATTACCAGAAGAAAGTTCATTCTTTACATCAATAGGTAATCCGTTCCCTGCTGTTTCTATTAGAACAAGTACAGAGCGACCAGAAGCTATGGATAAAGGTTGTTTTATAATATCTGGAATTGATGAGAAAGGTTTATTACAGGCTGTTGATGTTGCAGTTGAAATGAATAATAGCGGCGACTTAGGTTTGCCTGTACCTGAATATACAGATATAAATGTATCTGATAAAATCATTAAATTTATTCAGAGCTATACTAATGTAGTTGATAAAATGGTTTGGAGAAAATATTAATATATAAAAAGACATTTGATAAAAAAATCAGATGTCTTTTTTATTTTGTAAAAAATAAAACATATTAAATAAAAATATGTAAATACTAAAAATGCTAATGAAAAGGAGGGAAATATAATGATAAATAGTAAAGAAGAAAAACAGAAGTATAGTGATATGGTCGATAGTATGGCACCTAAAAGTCCTATATTTTCAAATTGTATAAAGGCTTTTATATCAGGTGGACTTATATGTATTTTAGGTCAATTTATTAATAATATGGCACAAAACTATGGTTTAAATAGTGATGACGCCTCATTAGTAACATCAGTAGTATTAATATTTATATCAGCAGTATTAACTGGTTTTGGTTTATACGGAAAGTTAGGAAAGTTTTGTGGTGCAGGTACTATAGTTCCTATAACAGGTTTTGCAAACTCTATGGTTTCGCCGGCTATTGAATTTAAAAAAGAAGGTATGGTTTTTGGTTTAGGTGCAAAAATGTTTATTATTGCAGGACCTGTAATAATATATGGTGTTCTAAGCTCAATAGTAGTAGGTTTTATATATTATTTATTAGGTTAGAGGTGAATTAAATTGGATAAGCGTTTAGGTAAACAGACATTAAAGTTTGATAATTGCCCAGTAATAACAGAAACATCTTCAATAACAGGGCCTAAAGAGGGAGAAGGACCACTTTCATCATATTTTGATATTATAAGACAAGATGTTTTAAATGGCTGTGAAAGTTGGGAAAAGGCTGAAAGCCAATATGTACACGATAATATTAAACATTTATGTGAAAAGGCTAAAACTAAATTTGAAGATATTGATTATATAATTTCAGGTGACCTTTTAAATCAGGATTCAGGTACTATGTTTGGTATTCGTGATTTTGGAGTGCCTAATTTAGGTATATTTGGTGCTTGCTCAACTATGGGTGAAGCTATAGGGTTAGGTGCTATACTTGTAGATGGAGGATATGCTAAAAAGGTTATTTCATCTGCATCTAGCCATTTCTGTTCTGCTGAAAAACAGTTTAGATTTCCATTAGATTTAGGTACGCAACGACCACCAACATCTACTTGGACAGTAACAGGTGCTGGTTCTTTAATAATATCTGATAAAGGAAATGGGCCTTGTGTAACTCATTTTACAGTAGGAAAAATAATAGATATGGGAATAAAAGACCCTAATAATATGGGTGCTGCTATGGCTCCGGCAGCAGTTGAAACTATATATGCACATTTTCAAGATACAGGAAGAAAACCAGATTATTATGATGTAATAGCAACTGGAGATTTAGGATATTTAGGCAAGGAAATACTATTAAAAATGTTAACTGAGAAAGGATTAGATTTATCTAAAAATTACACAGACTGTGGCATAGAAATTTTTGATAAAGAAACTCAAGATACCCATTGTGGTGGTAGTGGTTGTGCTTGTTCTGCCGTAACATTTTGTGGATATTTTTACGATAAACTTATGAAAAAAGAGATTAACAGAATACTTTTTGTGCCAACTGGTGCATTAATGAGTACTACAACATCACAGCAGGGTGAGAGCATACCTTCAATAGCCTATGCTGTATCAATAGAAAATATGGAGTGATATTATGGATTATGTAAGAGCATTTATTGTAGGTGGACTAATATGTGTTATAGGTCAAATTTTAATAGATAAAACAAAACTTATGTCAGGTAGAATTTTAGTTATATTTGTTATTGCAGGCTGTATACTTGGAGGATTAGGTATATATGAAGCCTTAGCTGACTTTGGTGGAGCTGGTGCAACTGTTCCGTTAACTGGCTTTGGATATAATCTTGCTAAAGGTGTTATGAAAGAAGTGGATAATAACGGGCTTATTGGTGTTTTAACTGGAGGGCTTAAAGCATCAGCCGGAGGTATAAGTGCCGCAATATTATTTGCCTTTTTAGCATCATTAGTATTTGAACCTAAAGAGAAATAAATATTTTAAGTTGATAATTATTATAATCTATGCTATAATATTAATAAATAAATATTATAGGAGGTATTCATTATGAAAGAATTAAAAGGTACAAAAACAGAGGCTAATCTTAAAACAGCATTTGCAGGAGAATCTCAGGCTAGAAATATATATACTTTCTACGCATCTAAAGCAAGAAAAGAGGGTTATGTTCAGATTGCAGAAATTTTTGAAGAAACTGCTAAAAATGAAAAAGAGCACGCTAAAATTTGGTTTAAACTCCTTAATGATGGCATAGGTACAACTCTTGATAATCTTAAAGATGCAGCTGAAGGCGAAAACTATGAGTGGACAGATATGTACGCTACATTTGCAAAAGAGGCTAGAGAAGAAGGTTTCGATAAAATAGCTTTCCTTTTTGAAAAAGTAGGTGCTATAGAAAAAGAGCACGAAGAAAGATATAAAAAACTTGCTGGAAATATAGAAGAAGGCATTGTGTTCTCAAGAGATGGAGATATGGTATGGCAGTGTTCAAACTGTGGTCATATCCATATTGGTAAAAAAGCTCCAGAAGTTTGCCCAGTATGCGAACACCCTCAGGCTTATTTCCTTATAAAAGCTGAAAATTATTAATATTAGAAATTATAAAGGATTGAATTATAAAATTCAGTCCTTTTTTATTGGTTAGATTTTGTATGTATATTGTTTTACTAAAATTAAAAAACTAGCAATGAAATTAAAAATATAGTATAATTCTGTAT
>JADIMX010000078.1 GCA_017694425.1 Candidatus Fimicola merdigallinarum | reverse complement strand
GTGTATAAGAGACAGGATAATATCATCTCTTGCCATATATAAATTTATTTATATCAACAAAGATTTTACTTTAACCTATTATCCATACCTTACTGTAATACCATATACACTATACCCAACTACTTTCCGCCTACTATCCTCTAAACTATACTAAATAAGCTATCTATAATTAAACAAAAAATCCTCTACAAATACATATTTATAACTATCATAACACTTAAATTATTTTTAAGTCCCAAACCAATTATAAAACAAAAAAAGGAAGGCAAAACTGCCCTCCTTTTAAATACTGAATTATTTTAATAAAAATTACTCAGAGATTTTAGCTGTGTTGATTTTGATTCCAGGACCCATTGTTGTTGAGATTGTAACACTCTTAAGGTACTGGCCTTTTGCAGCTGCTGGTTTAGCTTTAATGATAGCACTCATAAGTGTCTGGAAGTTCTCAGCGAGCTTCTCAGGACCGAATGAAACCTTACCAACTGGAACGTGAATGATATTTGTTTTATCAAGACGGTATTCAATTTTACCAGCTTTGATATCATTGATAGCTTTTGTTACGTCCATTGTTACAGTACCAGCTTTTGGGTTTGGCATTAAGCCTTTTGGTCCAAGTACACGACCAAGACGACCAACAACACCCATCATATCTGGTGTAGCAACTGCAACGTCAAATCCGAACCAGTTATCGTTCTGGATTTTTGGTATAAGGTCTTCTGCACCTACGAAATCTGCACCTGCAGCTAAAGCTTCCTCAGCTTTATCACCTTTAGCGAACACTAAAACACGAACTGTTTTACCTGTACCGTGTGGAAGTACAACGGCACCACGAACCTGCTGATCAGCGTGTCTGCTGTCAACACCTAAACGAATATGTGCTTCAACAGTTTCATCAAATTTAGCAACTGTTGTTTTTTCAATTAAATCAATAGCGTCTTTTGTATCGTAAAGCATTGTAGAATCTACAAGTTTTGCTTTTTCAATATATTTCTTTCCTCTTTTCACTTTCGTGACCTCCTTATGTGGTAATATCGGGAGTGCTTCCCTCCCACTATTGTGACGACAGTTAATTATTTTTCAGTCATCAATTATTCCTTAACAACGATACCCATACTTCTAGCAGTACCACAAATCATACTGTAAGCAGCTTCGATTGTAGCAGCGTTTAAGTCTGGCATTTTTGTTTCAGCAATTTTCATAACTTCTTCTTTAGAGATTGTAGCTACCTTTGTTTTGTTAGGTACGCCAGAACCTGACTCGATTTTGCAAGCTTTCTTTAATAAAACTGCAGCTGGTGGAGTCTTTGTTATGAAGCTGAAACTTCTGTCAGCATATACTGTGATTACAACAGGAATGATAAGACCAGCCTGCTGTGCTGTTTTTTCATTGAACTCCTTGCAGAAGCCCATAATGTTTACACCGTGCTGACCAAGAGCTGGACCAACAGGTGGTGCTGGTGTTGCCTTTCCAGCTGGAATCTGTAATTTAATATAACCTGTAACTTTCTTTGCCATTTCGGCACCTCCTAATAAATGTGGTAATTAACGGGGATTTTCCCTCCCACGTGCGGGTTAAAATCTCCGCACACTACTAAAAAACGAATAATTTAATTTACTTATAACTTCTCAATCTGATTAAAGTCAAGCTCGACAGGTGTTTCTCTGCCGAATATGGACAGTTTAACAATGACTGTTCTCTTGTGTTCATTGATTTCGTCAACCTGACCTACAGCCTCAGCAAATGGGCCGTTTTTAACTTCAATAGTGTCACCGATTTCAATGTCAAGTTCTTCAACAGTATCGCCAATTCCCATAGCTCTTACTTCCTCATCAGTGAGTGGAACAGGTTTTGAACCTGGCCCAACAAAGCTTGTAACACCTCTTGTGTTTCTAACAACGTACCAAGTATCATCATTCATAAACATTTTGAGTAGTACATAGCCTGGAAAAACTTTTCGCTGAACATTTTTTTTCTGACCGTTTTTTATCTCAACACAGTCCTGTAAAGGAACGATAACCTGATGTATCTGGTCCTCCATACCTCTGTTTTCGATAATTTTCTCAATATTGGCTTTTACTTTGTTTTCATATCCTGAATAGGTATGAACAACGTACCATCTTGATTCGGTTTCTAAATTTTTTTCTTCTGATTTATTTAATTCTTCAGACATATTATCATCCTTTTTTATAAACTTATTATACCTTTTTAAATTAGCCCAAAAGACCTAAAATAAAGTTGTAACCTCCAGCAACCACTGTGTCAATGCAGAAGATTATGGCACCCATAAGTAAGGATGTAACGATGACCGTAATTGTGTTTTTTACTGTTTCACTGCGATTAGGCCATATGATTTTTTTGAATTCAGCCTTGTAATCCGCTACAGTTTCAGCAAAAGAAGGCTTATCGCTTTTCTTTGACTGTTTTTTTGCTTTGGATTTCTTTTCTTTAGATTCGTTTTTCTCATTTGGGTTTGTGGTGTTCTGTTTTTGCATTGTTTTCACTTCCCTCTTCAGGTTGTAAGCACATTACTTAGTTTCCTTGTGTAATGTGTGAGCCTTACAGAATTTACAGTATTTTTTGATTTCCATTCTGTCTGGCTGAGTTTTTTTGTCTTTAGTTGTGCTGTAGTTTCTCTGCTTACATTCTGTGCAAGCTAAGGTAATTCTTGTTCTCAACACTTCCACCTCCGATTAATACAAATTTTTGCATAAAAAAAAGACTTACGTCTTTCTATCAATAAATTTATCACAGTAACAGTGTTTTGTCAATACAAATTTATGCCATAAAATCAGCATTTCAGCCTACTTATAATACATCACAATGACATTTATGTAAACACATTTAAAGATATTTTTATAATTTGATATAAATTATATAATAGACTTACAGTTTTTGGTGTTTTATTTATATAAAATTAATGTATAAAAAGAATTTATATATAAAAACGCACCCAAAGGGTGCGTAATTTTTTAAATCTCGCCGTTTTTATAAGCCTTTAAAGCCTGTGCAAGTTGGTCTGGGCAACTTGTTTTCTTCATTCCACAAGTAAGACCTTCAAGTTTAGGAATAGCCTCGTCAATATCCATTCCCTCAAGAAGGCTAGAAATACCTTTAAGGTTTCCGTTACAACCACCGTAATAAACTACATTTTTAAGTTTATTATCCTCCACCTCAAAGTCAATTTTCATAGCACATACACCACTTGTTTTATACTCGTGTTTCATTGATATACCCCCTTAATCTTTAAAAGAATCCTTAAACTTTTCAAAGAAACCTTTCTTCTCGCTATGTTCATCACTGGCAGTTGGTCCACCGTAGAACTGACGAAGAAGGTCTTTCTGTCTTTCAGACATATCAGTAGGTATCTTAACTTTTAATGTGACAATATGGTCACCTCTTACCCTAGGGTTTCTAACATTAGGAACACCTTTACCTCTTAAAACCACGTTTGTATCAGGCTGTGTACCAGCTTTTACAGTGTATTTCTCCTCGCCATCAATAGTAGGTATAGTTATTTCTGCACCTAAACTAGCATCAACAAAGTTTATCTCTACATTGCTGTAAATGTTGTTACCCTGTCTTTTAAACATTCTGTGTGGTTGTATATATACAGTTACAAGGATATCGCCATTTTGTCCACCCATTTCTCCTGCATTACCTTTGCCGGCAAGACGTACTGTCTGACCATTGTCGATACCTTTAGGAATATTAACCTCAATATTTTTCTGTTTTTTAACTTTTCCAGTACCGTTACAAGATGTACAAGGGTCTTTAACAGTTTTTCCAGTACCACCACAAGCTGAACAAGTTCTAACGCTTGTAACAGCACCGAACATAGACTGTTTAACAACTCTTTCCTGACCTGTACCGTTACATCTTTTACAAGTTTCAGCGTGAGTTCCCGGTTTAGCGCCACTACCATCACAAGTTTCACACTTATCTATAACATTAATCTGTATTTCTTTCTTAGCACCGAAAACAGCCTCTTCAAATGTTATTGATATAGAAACGTGTATGTCATCTCCACGTTTTGGTCCATTTCTTCTCTGCCCTGCACCAGAACCACCGAAACCACCAAAACCGAACATATCGAAGATATCGCCCATATCAAATTCCATTCCGCCACCGTAGAAGCCACCGCCTCCACCAAAGCCACCTTGTTCAAAGGCAGAATGACCGAACTGGTCGTACTGAGCTTTTTTCTGCGGGTCACTTAAAACCTCATAAGCCTCTCCAAGCTCTTTAAACTTAGCCTCAGCCTCTTTATCTCCAGGGTTAGCATCTGGGTGATATTTTTTAGCAAGTTTTCTATATGCCTTTTTTATCTCAGCATCACTTGCCCCCTTGCTAACGCCAAGCACCTCATAATAATCACGTTTATTTGCCAAAATTTCTCACCAGCCTTAAAAATTCGAATTATGTATATAAAATATACACTATTTTTAATCATTTAAAAAAGGGAACAGGCACTACCACCTGCCCCTTTTTCATTTTTTAGGGTCATAGCCTAAAAGCTATTCTTTATTTTATAACTCTTTTCCTTCGCCGTCAATGATATCAGAATCTGCACCAGCAGTTTCTCCAGCACCAGCTGTCTGAGCCTCCTGTGCCTGCTGATATAATTTTTCAGAAATCTTGTAGAATTCATTTCTAAGACTTTCTGTGCTAGATTTGATAGCCTCAACATCAGCGTCAGTCATTGTTTCAACTTCTTTATCTTTTATAGCGTCTTTAAGTTTTGTAAGCTCAGCTTCGATACCTGCTTTTTCGCCTGCATCAACTTTGTCACCAAGCTCTTCAAGAGCCTTCTCTGTCTGGAATACAAGAGAGTCAGCCTCGTTTTTAACATCAATAGCCTCTTTACGTTTTTTGTCAGCCTCTGCATACTGTTCAGCCTCTTTTACAGCTCTATCGATTTCTTCATCACTTAAGTTAGAACCAGCTGTAATTGTGATTTTCTGTTCTTTACCTGTTCCAAGGTCTTTAGCAGAAACGTTTACGATACCGTTAGCGTCAATATCGAATGAAACTTCAATCTGTGGCACACCTCTTCTTGCTGGAGCGATACCGTCAAGTCTAAACTGACCTAAAGTTTTGTTGTCTTTAGCAAGAGGTCTTTCACCCTGTACAACGTGGATATCTACTGCTGTCTGGTTGTCCTCAGCTGTTGAGAATACCTGTTTTTTGCTTGTAGGTATTGTTGTGTTTCTTTCGATAAGTCTTGTAGCTACACCACCTAATGTTTCGATACCGAGTGAAAGTGGTGTTACGTCAAGAAGAAGGATACTACCAGCACCAGCGTCACCAGCAAGTTTACCACCCTGAATTGATGCACCGATAGCTACACATTCATCTGGGTTGATACCTTTGAAAGGCTCTTTACCTGTATATTTCTTAACAGCTTCCTGAACAGCAGGTATTCTTGTTGAACCACCTACAAGAAGAACTTTGTCAAGGTCTGATGGCTGTAAGTCAGCATCTTTAAGAGCAGTTTTAACTGGCTCCATTGTTCTATCTACAAGGTCAGCTGTAATTTCATCAAATTTAGCTCTTGTAAGAGTAACATCAAGATGTTTTGGTCCGTCCTGATTCATTGTAATGAAAGGAAGGTTAATATTTGTAGTTGTAACTGTTGAAAGCTCTTTTTTAGCTTTTTCAGCAGCCTCTTTAAGTCTCTGCATAGCCATTTTGTCTGAGCTTAAGTCCATACCCTCAGCTTTTTTGAATTCAGCTACAAGGTAGTCAATAACTCTCTGGTCGAAGTCATCTCCACCAAGACGTGTATCACCATTTGTTGAAAGAACTTCTATAACACCATCACCAATCTCAATGATAGAAACGTCGAATGTACCACCACCGAGGTCATATACCATAATTTTCTGTTCGTGTTCATTGTCAAGACCGTAAGCAAGAGCAGCAGCTGTTGGCTCGTTGATGATACGTTTTACATCAAGACCAGCAATTTTACCAGCATCTTTTGTAGCCTGACGCTGAGCATCATTAAAGTATGCAGGAACTGTGATAACAGCCTCTGAAACTGTTTCTCCAAGATAACTTTCAGCATCTGCTTTAAGTTTCTGAAGAATCATAGCAGAAATTTCCTGTGGAGAGTATGATTTACCATCTACATCTACTGTGTAATGGTCACCCATATGACGTTTAATAGAGCTTATTGTGTTGTCAGGGTTTGTGATAGCCTGACGTTTAGCTGTTTCACCAATAAGTCTTTCGCCACTTTTTGCAAAACCTACAACAGAAGGAGTTGTTCTACCACCGTCTGAATTTACTATTACAACAGGCTGACCGCCTTCCATAACTGCTACACAAGAGTTAGTTGTTCCTAAGTCAATACCAATTATTTTACCCATAATTATTTCCTCCCAAAAATCTATACTATATTTTAAAAATGTTTATTCAAAAATTTATATATAAATATTAGTTAGCAACCTTTACCATACTATGGCGAATAACTTTGTCCTTATGCTTATATCCCTTAAGCATTTCAACCATAATCTCATTTTCGCCATACTCCTCGTTATCCTCGTGGGCAACAGCAGAGTGAAGATTAGGGTCGAACTTCTCGCCAACAGCCGGTATCTCCTCTACACCCATAGATGTAAATATTTCTTTAAACTGTTTAAGTATCATTTCAATACCTTTGTAGAAACCGTCATCTGTGTTCTGACAAGATGATATGGCTCTTTCAAAATTATCAACAACCGGAAGAAGTTTTAAAACTGTATCTCTGATACCGTCATCATACATACTTGCTTTCTCTTTAGAAGTTCTTTTTCTAAAGTTGTCAAACTCGGCAAGTGTACGCTGATATTTGTCAAGATATTCATCAGCTTTAGCAATAGCCTCTTTAAGTTCATCTTCAGAAGTATTAAACTCTTCTAAGATTTCCTCGTCAGCTTTTTCAATAGTTTCTTCACATTCATCAATAATTTTTTCTTCTTCAGTCATATTCTTATTTTCTTCCATCTAAAAACCTCCACTATGTATTTTTACCCTCAGGAACGGATTTCAATACATTTTCAATATTTTTAACCATTTCATTAAGAACTGAAACAACTTGGTCATAATTCATTCGTGTAGGTCCTATAATACCAATACTACCTTTGGTCTTACCGTCACCCATACGATACGTTGTTGTTATAACACTACAGTCCTTCATTTCTTCTATGTTTATCTCATTTCCTATGAGTATTTTTATATCATCACTTTTAGATGAATTTTCAAGAAGACTCACAAGACTATTTTTTTCTTCAAATGCTCTAAATAATTCCTTAGCCTTTGACACATCACTAAACTCAGGAAAAGCAAGAATATTTCTAGCACCACTCATATGAATATGAACATTCTCAGCAGAGCGTATAGTTTTTTGTACCGCTTTAAGCACCGGACTTAAAAGTCCACCATACTCTTTAAGCTCCTTTTGAAGTGCAATTATCGTATTCTCGTTAATATCCTCAAGGGTATGCCCTTTTAATATGTTATTAATCTTAATGGAAACAGAAAAAAGTTCCTCCTCGCTAGGAGCTTGGTTAACTCGTATTATATGGTTTTTAACGAAGTTACCCTCCGTAACGATTATAAGCATTATAGAGCTATTATCAAGAGGCATAAGCCTTATTTGTTTTAGTGTTGTAGCTTTAAGCACAGGCTCAGATATTACCGTTGTATAATTTGTCAAAAAAGATAAAACCTTAGCAGTTTCCTCCATAAGATAATCTATCCTGTTAGTATTTCTTGAAACCACATTGTGTAGAAATTCTTGTTCCTCAAGTGTAAGCTCACTTCTATTCATAAGCCTATCAACGTAAAGTCTGTATCCTAATTCTGAAGGTACACGACCTGCCGATGTATGGGGCTGAATTATAAAACCCATATCCTCAAGGTCACTCATTTCATTTCTTATGGTAGCTGAGCTAACTCCCAAATCATACTTTTTAGCAAGGGTTCGGGAACCAACAGGCTCAGCAGTAGCTATATAGTCACTTATAATAGCTTTTAAAATCTTTATTTTTCTTTCATTTAAAGCCATTTCCAAACCCCCTATTTTTAATTTTGTTAGCACTCACTTTGTATGAGTGCTAAGTCATACTCTTAAAATATCACTTGACGGCAATAATGTCAAGTGATTTTTTAATTTTTATATCTTTTTGTATTAATATATACGCAACAATTTTAAAAAGTATTCATTTAAATTATAAATTTTTCAAAAACTGTATTTGAAACATCAACACCCTTATCTGTAAGCCTTATATTGCTGTCTGTTTCTTCAATAAGATTAACCTCTTTAAGATGTTTTATCTCGTTACCGTAAATATCATACGCAGTTTTTTTAAATTTTTCAAAAAATCTTTTCTTCTCTATACCCTCAGTCATTCTAAGACCCATAAACATAAATTCGGCATACATATCCTTTTCATCTAACTTCTCCACACTTTCCTTTATAGTAGAAAAATTCCCCTTAGCTCTTATATACTTATCCATATCATAAGTATTATTAAATCTTTCACCGTTAAAATAGGAGTGGGAACCTAATCCATAACCAATATACTCATCACATTTCCAATAAACCTTGTTGTGATAACATTCAAAACCAGTTTTAGCAAAGTTAGATATTTCATACTGATGATACCCTTTATCTCTAAGCATTTCCTTTGCCAACTCATACATTTTCCTGTCTAAAACCTCATCACAAGGTTTAAGATTTCCCTCGTCATACATTTTACCGAAAAGAGTTCCATCTTCTATAATAAGGCTGTAAGCCGAAATATGGGTAGGCTCTAGCTTAATAACCTTTTCCACAGTTTCCTCCCAGTCAGATATAGTTTGATTAGGAAGTGCAAACATAATATCAGCATTTATATTTTTAAAGCCAACGTCTTTCGCTTGCGCCATATTTCTTACAAAATCGTCTATTGTATGCACTCGCCCTAAAGATTTAAGTATTTTATCCTGCCAAGCCTGAACACCGAAACTAAGCCTATTTATATCCATAGCCTTATATTCCCTTAACTTAACATCATCTACAGTTTTAGGGTTCGCCTCCGTTGTAATCTCGCAGTCGTTAGCTACATTAAAACTAGAAAAAATAGTATCCATAATCTTTCCTGTAAGTTTAAAAGGAAGTATAGACGGAGTACCACCACCGAAAAATATAGACTTCATCTCATAGTCGGAAAATGAATTTTTAGTTTCTTTCATTTCCATTATAAGAGAATTTACATAATCATCAAAAATATTCTCAAGACCACCGTATGATGGAAAATCACAGTAAAAGCATTTTTTCACACAAAAAGGTATATGTATATATAAACTTAAAGGCTTCAATATAAAACCCCCTTTATTTTTAATTATAAATAGAGTTTACCAAAATATAATATATTTACAACCCTATTTTATGTATCACAGGATATAATCATTTTCATACTATTGTTTACTTAACTCTTATTCATATAGATTTTTCCAAGTAAAAGCAATACCTATGTCTTAATATTTAAATATAAATCCATTATATCCCTAGAATAGGTGTTAATATATAATAATCAAAACCACCCGTTAAAAGAGTTTTTTTACTCAAGTCCTACAAGAGTTTTTTATTATTATAAGCCTCTAACACTGAATAGTCTGACAACTACACTACTATTTTATAATTTGGGGTTATCAAAGCAATTATATTCTATAATAGGATATTTTTATTTTTCCGTAATAATTTTCAGCTAACAAAACATAACCCATATTTTATATCTAACCTATTCGGCAACAAAAAAGCCATACGCCTAAAAGACGTATGACCTTTCTATTACATAAATTTTTTCTCTTTAATTTTAAGTCGTGTTCTAGCTCTAGCCATAGCCATCTGACCACGATAGTATTCTTTACGGCTCTCTTTAAGGGCAATACGCTCCTCGGCACGCTGTCTAGCTTCCTCAGCACGTTTTGCATCTACATCTTCAGGTCTTTCAGCACTATCTAAAACCATAGTAACTGTATTACCTACAACACGCGCAAAACCCTCTCCTACTGCAACATATTTCCACTTATCCTCTGTACGATAACGCAAAATACCTACAGTAACACCTATTACCATAGATGAATGGTTTGCAAGTATACCATACTCACCGTCAAGGGTAGGCACAACTAAGCTATCACAAGGTCCGTCATAAAAAAGACCACTACTAGAAGAAATTTTCAAATTAAATTGCATAAATCTCTCCCCCTTCTATATTACTTAGAAAGCTCCAAAGCCTTTTTCTTAACGTCATCAATAGTACCAACATTGAAGAAAGCTGCTTCTGGGTATTCGTCCATTTCACCTGAAACGATAGCTTTAAACCCACGAATTGTTTCCTCAAGTGGTATATAAACACCTTTAACACCTGTAAAGTTTTCAGCAACAGAGAAAGGCTGTGATAAGAATCTCTGTATTTTTCTTGCACGATAAACAGTAGTCTTATCCTCGTCTGTAAGTTCGTCCATACCAAGAATTGCGATAATATCCTGTAATTCCTGATATTTCTGTAACATCTGCTGTACTTTTGTAGCTGTTTCGTAATGCTCCTCACCTACAATATCAGCCTCAAGTATTCTTGAAGATGATGCAAGAGGGTCAACAGCCGGATAGATACCCTGCTCAACAATCTTTCTTGAAAGAACTGTCTTTGCGTCAAGGTGAGCAAATGTAGTTGCCGGAGCTGGGTCTGTAAGGTCGTCAGCTGGCACATATACAGCCTGAACAGATGTTATAGAACCGTCTGTTGTAGATGTTATACGTTCCTGTAACTGACCTACTTCGTTGGCAAGTGTTGGCTGGTAACCAACGGCAGATGGCATACGACCTAAAAGGGCTGAAACCTCTGAACCTGCCTGAACGAAACGATATATATTATCTATAAATAATAAAACATCTTGATGTTTTCTATCTCTAAAGTATTCTGCCATAGTAAGACCAGTTTCGGCAACTCTCATTCTGGCACCTGGAACTTCGTTCATCTGTCCGAATACAAGGGCAGTTTTTTCCAAAACTCCAGATTCCTTCATTTCCCAATAAAGGTCGTTACCCTCTCTTGAACGCTCACCAACACCTGTGAATATAGAGTAACCACCGTGTTCTGTAGCTACGTTGTGAATAAGCTCCTGTATTAAAACAGTCTTACCAACACCGGCACCACCAAAAAGACCAATTTTACCACCTTTTGAATATGGTGCTAATAAGTCTATAACCTTTATACCTGTTTCAAGTATTTCAACAGCCGGACTCTGTTTTTCAAAATCCGGTGCTTTTCTGTGAATACACCAGTTTTCATCGCCAACAACAGCCTCTCCACCGTCAATAGGCTCACCTAAAAGATTAAACATTCTACCTAAAACACTTTCGCCAACAGGAACTGTAATACCAGCACCAGTAGCTGTTACAATTAAACCATTAGATAAACCTTCGCTTGTATCCATCATAATACAGCGAACAACACTGTTTCCTAACTGCTGAGCAACCTCCATAACACGTTTAGAACCGTCAACTTCAACAGTTAAAGCCTCCTGTATTTTAGGTACACTGCCCTGTGGAAAACGAACGTCCACAACAGCACCCATAATCTGTATGATTTTTCCTTGTTCCATACACCAAATTCCTCCTTTATAACCGTTTCTTCCTCTGTGATTTAGCTCCTGCAATCACCTCTGTAATTTCCTGTGTAATACTACCCTGTCTTAAACGGTTATATTGCAGTCTTAATTCTTGAAGCATTTCCCTACCACTTTTTGTAGCACCGTCCATAGCAACCATACGGTCGTGAAGCTCGGCACAGTAACTTTCAGTGAGAGCACTAAATATAATACCGTGCATAGTTATAGGCACAAGTTGGTTAAAAACGGTAATAGCATCTGGGAAAAATTCTTCAGCTATATCTGGCTCCTCACCATCAGGAAGCCCCATATTTTCTTCACTAAATTCATCTCTTGAAAGAGGAAGAAGTTTCATCATAGTAGGCTGTGACTTTAATCCATTTTCAACGTGAGTGAATATAATATATACTTCTTGTATCTCACCACTTTTAAAAA
The DNA here is from genome assembly GCA_017694425.1 of Candidatus Fimicola merdigallinarum. Classification (GTDB taxonomy): domain Bacteria; phylum Bacillota; class Clostridia; order Lachnospirales; family Anaerotignaceae; genus Fimicola; species Fimicola merdigallinarum. The sequence continues at coordinate 54,610 of JADIMX010000078.1, read as the reverse complement.
CATCTATAAGGTCAGTTGTAATATTTCTTGAACGCTGTAATGAAGGCTTCTGAGATGAGTAGAAAAACTCCTCCTCAAAAGGCATATGCTTGTTTAAAAAATAGTTTCTACCTACCTGACCTATAACAAAAAATTTTGAGTTCGGATTTTTTTTGTACTCCCTCTCAGCCATTTTCTCAACATTAAGGTTATAAGCACCTGCTAAACCTTTATCGGCAGTTATAACTATATAGGCACGTTGTTTTTCTTTTGTGTCTTTACTGACTCTATTTTCAAAAGGCTCTAAAAAGCGATGCTCCATATCGGGCATATGGTGTAATATATCACCTATACTACGATTTATAGTATTAAAGTAATCCTGAACCCTTTCCATATTTCTTTTAGCTTTTATAAGTTTAGAAGATGAGATGAGATACATTGCATTAGTAATCTTCATTGTGTCTGAAATACTTTTCATACGGTCCTGAATTTCTTTAACGCTCGCCATATCCCTGCTCCTTCTTATATTCTTCTAACTTAGATAAAACTTCCTGTTTCTGTTCATCAGTAAACTTTTTAGTAGTTAATATATCATTAATCATATCAGCAGAAGTTTCTTCTAAATATTCATAGAAATCTTCAACAAATTTACTTACTTTCTCCTTAGGTATACCTAAAAGTTTTTTGCTTGTACCAATGCAAAGTGAAACCACCTGTTTTGATAATGATTTAGGTCTATATAAAGGCTGTATAAGTAATTCTGTAAGCTGTTTTCCGTATTCTATCTGCTGTACTGTACTTGCGTCAAGCTCAGAGCTAAACTGTGAGAATGACTCAATCTCTTTATACTGTGCTAAGTCAATACGAAGTGTACCGCTAACCGCTTTTATAGCCTTTGTCTGTGCTGCACCACCAACACGAGATACAGAAAGACCTACGTTTACAGCAGGACGGATACCCTCATAGAATAAGTCACTTTCAAGGAAAATCTGACCATCTGTAATAGATATAACGTTTGTAGGTATATAAGCTGAAACGTCGCCGGCCTGAGTTTCAATTATAGGTAAAGCTGTTATAGAACCGCCACCGTGAGCCTCATCAAGACGGCAAGAACGCTCTAAAAGTCTTGAGTGAAGATAGAATACGTCACCTGGGTAAGCCTCACGTCCTGGAGAACGCTCTAAAAGTAATGATAAAGCACGATAAGCTACTGCGTGTTTTGATAAATCATCATATACAATAAGAACATCTTTACCTTTTTCCATAAAGTACTCTGCAATAGCAGTACCTGAGTATGGTGCAAGATACTGTAATGATGCCGGTGCACTAGCATTTGCTGTAACAACAACTGTATAGTCTAAAGCTTTGTGTTTTTTAAGGTTTGATATAACCTGTGCTATTGTAGAAGCCTTCTGACCAATAGCAACGTAAACACAGATAACATCTTCATTTTTCTGATTTATTATAGTGTCAATGGCAATAGAAGTTTTACCTGTCTGTCTATCACCGATTATAAGCTCTCTCTGACCTCTACCGATAGGGAACATAGAGTCAATAGACATAATACCTGTCTGTAAAGGTACATTTACTGACTGTCTATCAATTACACTAGGAGCTTTTCTCTCAAGTGTGTACCAGTCATCAGTTTTAATCTCGCCTTTACCGTCAATAGGCGCACCTAAAGCATCTACAACTCGACCAAGTAATCCCTCACCTACTGGTATACCGGCTCTTCTTTTAGTTCTTATAACACGATTTCCCTCTGTTAAAGTTTCCTCGTCACCGAGAACGATACATAAAACTTCGCTTTCATCTATGTTCTGAACTAATCCTTTAATACCATTTTCAAAAAGAACAATCTCTCCATACATAGCTTTAGAAATGCCTTTTACAGAAACTATTCCATCGTGAATACTGTGTATGTATCCACCTTCCTCAATGGAAAACTCACCTTCAAAGCCATTTATATCACTTTTCATTATTGATATAATGTCCTCTTTACCCTTTTCTTTTCTAAGCTGACGCTCAAGAGTATCAAATGTAAGTTTATAAGTATTGTCAAATACTTTATCCCCTACCTGTAATAAATAACCACCGAGAATTTCATCATTCTGGCGTTCTTCTAATATTACCTCTGTTGCATCATATGTTTTTAATAATATATTCTTTAACTGATTTAAATCGTTGTCAGAAGGTCTTTTTGCATAATGAATAGTTGCCTTCAAAATACGATTTTCCTCAAAAAATTTCTTTGTAAAGTTCTCTGCCATCACGCATCTCCCACCTTCTTAAGCAAATCTTCAAAAAGCTCTCTCTCTTTTTCCTCATTATCCATAGTACCAACAGCTTTTCTAGCTGTAAGCATAGCCATAGTAACCATATCGTCTTTGGCCTCGGCAAGAATTCTATTTCTCTCTATTTCTGCTATTTCTCTTGTTTCTTTTAAAATACGTCTAGCCTCATTTTCAGATGCTTCTATACGTTCTTTTTCTTCTTTCTTAGCCTTTTCGATTATACTATTAGCTTTTTCTTCTGCCTCTTTTTTGGCATTGTCAACCATAGCCTGTGCTTTAACTACATTTTCCTTAGCTATTTCCTCATTAGCCTTAGCACTTTCAATGCTACTGTTTATAAGTTCCTCTCTCTGCTTAAGAATATCTTGAACTCTCCCAAATAAAAACTTATTAAGAAGAAGATATAAAACTATTAAGTTTACAAATATCCAAATTATATTCCAATTCAGCGTCAACATAAAAAAACGCCTCCTTATTATTTACCTAAAAGCATAATTATAAGTAACGCAATAACGAAACCGTAGATAGCTGTTGCCTCTGCAAGAGCTGCACCAAGAAGTAATGTTTTTGTTATTTTACCTTCTGCCTCAGGCTGTCTAGCAATAGCCTCAGATGCTTTTGCTGTTGCTATACCGATACCTATACCTGCTCCAATACCTGAAAGTACTGCTATACCTGCTCCAATTGCTATTAAAGTTGTCATTTTAAATTCCTCCTCAAAAATAAAAATATTATTCCATTGCTTCTTTTATAAATAAAGCTGTTAAAAATACAAATACATATGCCTGAATTAATCCGTCGAATATATCGAAGTACAGGCTAAAAACTAATGGCACAAAAGCTGGCACAATAATTTTTATAAGCTCCATAACAACAAAAGAGCCTAATACATTTCCAAAAAGTCGCATACAAAGAGAAAGCGGTTTTATTATAACTTCCATAATATTTATAGGTGTTATAATAGCCATTGGCTGTGTAAAACTTTTAAGCCAACCCTTTGTACCTTTTCCCTTTATACCTGCAAACTGCACCAACACAATACTCATAATGGCCATACCCGCTGTAATGTTCAAATCCTTTGTCGGTGGCTTTATTCCAACAAGCCCGATAAGGTTTGCACAAGCTATATACAGTAATACTGTAACCAAATAAGGAATGTATTTTCTTCCGTGTTCACCTAAAATATCGTCAAATAAACCTTGAAGTGTTACAACACAAGTTTCTACAAATACTTGACGTTTGCTAGTAGGCACAACTTTAAGATTACTTGTCAACCAAATAGACAATATGACTAAAAACGCCATAATAATCCAAGTGGCAACAACTGACTCCGGAATTCCTATACCACCAAATATAGGAATAGTAAAGGCAGTTTCACAAGTTAACTGAGACATCAGCTCTTCTGCTAAATTCCCCATCACACTTACCTCCTTTTGATATTTTAAATCAAAATTTATAGAATAAATGGTAATCGTTATAATGCCAAAAAATAATATGCAACACAAAAGTTCACACCAATTTTATGCAAAAAAGATATTATAAAATTATGTCAAACCACTTCCTATAAATTATTAAATTAAATACTATCATTCAAGATAACCCCTGTCAATCTATAGAGTTTTTTAGATATATTAGTGTATATAGGCATAAAAATATGTTAAATTTGTTGTTAATTTACACATTTTTACACTTGTATTGCATTAAAATATATACATTTTTTGTAATGTTCGTTTTGAACGAATAAAAATAGCTGTTTATTCCTTAGTTTTAACGTAATATTTTTGTTGTTTTTTATCACAAATTTATTATTATATTATGTATAACAAATTGTTATATATTCACAAAAACAATTTATGTTAAATATAACTCATATTCTTGTAACCACAATATATAAAAAAAATGATGTAATATATACATCACCTTAAAATATATTAAAAATCAAAAGATTTTCATAAGATAATCACAAGTTATCTTTTAATTATTTCACTTTTTATTTTATCAACTGTAATGATGCTAAATAATCAATGCTATTAATGGATATCATATACTTAGTTGATGGACCATTTCCCATTTTTATAATCAATCTTTTTCTCTAAATTACGTATAGTATTTCTTGTCTTATACTCTGTAATACCTATTCTATACTTTATACTGTTAACAGACTGAGGTTTACCACTTTCAGCTATATACCTTAATATATCCTTCTCTTCATCTGTAATATCAGGATATGAATTAACTAAATCTATATTTTATACACAAAAAGCGACGTGAATATCACGTCGCCTAATATTATTCTTCTTCAAGTTTAAGAACACTCATAAATGCAGACTGTGGCACTTCTACGCTACCAATCTGACGCATTCTCTTTTTACCTTCTTTCTGTTTTTCAAGAAGTTTTCTCTTACGGGAAATGTCACCACCGTAACATTTAGCAAGTACGTCTTTTCTCATAGCACTTACAGTTTCCCTAGCAATAATCTTGCTACCGATAGCAGCCTGAATAGGTATTTCAAAAAGCTGTCTTGGAATTTCTTTTTTAAGTTTTTCACATATCTTTCTACCTCTTTCAACAGCTGATGAAGTATGAACGATAAATGAAAGGGCGTCAACAACCTCACGATTAACAAGAATATCAAGTTTTGTAAGGTCTGACCTTTTATATCCTATTAATGAGTAATCGAATGAAGCATATCCTCTACTTCTTGATTTTAAAACATCAAAGAAGTCATATATAATCTCATTTAATGGTATTTCATATATAAGTCTAGCTCTTATATCGTCAAGATACTCCATACTTATATACTCACCTCGTCTTTGCTGACAAAGCTCCATAATTGTACCTATATAGTCTTTAGGTAGCATAATCTCAGCACGAACAATAGGTTCTTCCATATATTCAATTCTAACTGGGTCAGGCATATTACTTGGATTTGATATTTCCATACTTGTACCGTCTGTAAGGTATACCTTATATATAACGCTAGGTGCAGTTGTAACTACATCAAAGTTATACTCTCTTTCAAGTCTTTCTTGAACAATTTCAAGGTGAAGAAGTCCTAAGAAACCACATCTAAATCCGAAACCTAAAGCTACAGATGTTTCAGGCTCGAAGAAAAGTGATGCGTCGTTTAACTGAAGTTTCTCAAGGGCATCTCTAAGGTCTGGATATTTTGAGCCGTCAGTTGGGAAAATACCACAGTAAACCATAGGATTAACTTTTTTATACCCTGGAAGTGGTTCAGGTGTAGGATTATTAACCTCTGTTACAGTATCACCTACACGAGTGTCAGCAACATTTTTAATACTTGCAGTAAAGTATCCAACGTCACCAGCTTTAAGCTCATCACAAGGTATAAATCTACCTGGGCCAAAGAAACCAGTTTCAACAACCTCAAATTCTTTCTTTGTGGCCATCATTCTTACCTTTGTACCTTTTTTAATAGTACCGTCAAAGACACGCATAATAACTATAACACCTTTATAAGGGTCATAAACTGAGTCGAATACAAGTGCTTTTAACGGAGCATTCTCATCACCTTTAGGAGCTGGAATGTCTGTAACTATTCTCTCTAAAACATCTTCAATGTTGATACCGTTTTTAGCAGAAATCATAGGGGCATCTTCGGCAGGTATACCTATAATGTCCTCTATTTCATTTTTAGCCATTTCTGGGTCAGCACTTGGAAGGTCTATTTTATTTATAACTGGTAATATTTCAAGGTTATTATCTATAGCAAGATACACGTTTGCTAAAGTCTGTGCCTCTACACCCTGTGCAGCATCTACAATAAGTATAGCACCCTCACAGGCGGCAAGACTTCTTGAAACCTCGTAATTAAAGTCAACGTGTCCCGGTGTATCTATAAGGTTAAATACATACTCCTCCCCGTCAGAAGCCTTATATACAAGACGTACAGCCTGAGCTTTTATTGTAATTCCTCTTTCTCTTTCAAGGTCCATATTGTCAAGAACCTGTTCTTGCATTTCTCTTTCAGTCAAAAGACCTGTTTTCTGTATAAGACGGTCAGCCAATGTAGACTTACCGTGGTCTATATGTGCAACAATACAAAAGTTTCTTATTTTTTCCTGTCTGTTTAAAGACATCTTTTTTCCTGCTACTCAAAATATAGACATATATATCCATATCGAGAGGTTGAAAGTCCTTACGGACATTTCTTACTGCTTCGTCGTGTATGCTTTCGTACTGGATAAATCCAGATACTACTCACAAGTTCTTGTACACTCCACAGTCGTCAATTCCCGACTAGCCATCGGTACATACCTACAAACGCTTGCTTATGCTACTTTGTAGGATATGGCATCTCGTAAATTAAGACTTGCATTATAATCTCTGTCTGAATGATATCCACATTGGCATACATATTCTCTGTCTGAAAGCTTTAAGTCTTTCTTAATACGACCACATTTATTGCAAAGCTTACTAGATGGATACCATCTGTCTACAATTCTCAATTCAATTCCATATTCTTTGCATTTTGCTTCCAGTTTCATTCTAAATTCATAAAATTTCTGTGAAGCAACTGCTTTAGAAAGATGCCGGTTCTTCATCATTCCAGATACGTTCAAATCTTCAATAGTAATATAAGATGGCTTGGTTTTCACTATCTCACTTACACATTTATTGATATAATCTGTACGAATATTTTCAATTCTGTGATGAAGTCTTTGTACCATTAATAACTGCTTTTGGATATTCTGTCGAGTAGCTTCTCCTTTCTTATTTTTTCTATGTTTTTTTGCACTTTCGTATTTCTTCGAAAGGCATCTTTGTTTTCGTTTTAATTGTTTTTCTAATTTCCTTAATCTTGCTGTTTTGTTGATGTTTTTCTTTACAATTCCATTGCTTACAACTGCAAAGTCCTTGATACCTAAATCAATTCCTAACCCAAAATTTTTTAACTGTTGGTTCTGGGGTGTCGGTTGTTCGACCAAAACTGAAACATAATATCTTTCTTCTTTACAGGAAATAGTTCCACTTTTAATTGTATAAGTGCTTGAGTCTGTAGGGATATAACCTTTTTCTTTTATCTTTACCCAGCCAAGGGTTGGTATTTTAATCCTATGTCTTTCGCATTGTATGATTGTTTTAGAATCTGTTTTTACAAAATACATTTTTACGTCTGATTTGCTTTTTTTCTTGAATTTAGGAAATTTGGTTTTACCTTTGAAAAATTGTTTAAATGCTCTTTCGGCGTTCATAATACTTTGCTTTATGGATTTTGAACTGACATCTTTTACCCATTTATATTCAGGATTTTCTTGTAAATAAACATTGTTTAACCATTTTGAGAAATCCATACCAGATATAAATTTCTTTTCTTTTTTATAAATCTCTTGATTATGAGCCAAATAAAAGTTATACACAAAACGGCAAGTACCTACTGTTCTATTGATTTTTTGTATTTGTTCCAAGGTTGGGTCAATTTCCGTTTTGTAACTCTTTAACAATTTCTTCGTCCTCATTTCCTTATAAACACAGCATATCACTTTTAGGTATATTTATCTATATTTTTAATAACTTATAATTTCCTCCTCGTACATTTTAAGCTAATGTATAGTATATCATATTCTAAATGATTTTAAAAATATCTTTTTAAATAAAAATAGAAAAGAGCTACCGAAAGATAGCTCCAAAAATTTAAATCTATTAACCGTTAATCTTTATATGATTTTTATAAGCTATCTCCTGAAGAAGTCTATAAAGACCAACTACATCAAAGCTTTTAGGGAATTCAAAGGTTTTATCACTAACACTTGCCCCACCAGAAACCTTGTAATAAGGTGAAGTTATATAAGTTATAGTAAGCTCGCTATCATCAACACCGAAACCAGCTGTTTCAACAGTAACATCTACAATAGACTCAAGGTATATAGATTTTACACGCATTTTCTGACCAGTAGCCCCTTGTTTGTCAAACTCAATAAGTCGTTTATCAGTTATAATCATAACATCACGAATTAATTTAAAACCAGTTTTTATCTCCTCATCAGCCATAATATAGTCGCCATATTCTTTTATAAGGTTATCTAAAGAAACCTCACTCATATTGCCCATTGCACCGTTTACTAAACTTCCACCTAATTTATCTATTATACCCATAACCATTCCTCCCAAAAAAATATGTATATACCTATATATTATTTCAGAGCATTAAAAAAATCAATAAAAATAAAAAAAACCGAAAAAATCGGTTTTTCTTAAAAATGTGGATAACAGGACTTGAACCTGCACCACCGAAAGGTGACAAGAATCTGAATCTTGCGTGTCTGCCAATTCCACCATATCCACCTATAAAACTTTTATAATAATATTATATAACACATTTATTGTCAAGAAAAGAGGAGATTTCTCCCCTCTTATCTTCTGCCTACCTCTATGATTTCATCAACAGGGTCTTGTATTATCTTTTCAGAAATGATAACCTCATCTTCCTCAAAACCATTTATACGGATAGTCTGTACAGTAACCTCTTTTTGCCCGTCACTACCCTGCTGTATAACCTTTTGATATGATGATGGCTTTGATGTATCTGTCTGATACTTAACTTGCTTTTTAGCTATTTCTGTAAATACATTTGTTTCCGCTGTTTTAACAGATAGCATAGGCTTATCCACTAAAACATTTACAACTTGTCCCTTATGTATATTAGTTGTAAGACCTTGATTTTCTGCATAAAGTTCATCTAAAGTCATACTGTATAAACCTGCTATTTTGGAAACTGTATCACCAGAATCAACTGTATACTGCTTTTGAACCTTTGTAGTCTGAACAAACATATCTTTCACAACTTCAGGCTTTGATATTTCCTTAGAATCAACGTACTTAGATACAATCTGAACCTCCTCAACGAAACTAGCCTCCATTTTATCCTTTTTATCCTCAGGTATGTACTCGCTTTTTATATCCTCAAGAATTTTTTCGGCCTCAGCTTTGTTGGATAAAACAGCAACTTCTTTTCCATCTACAGTTATTACAGATGCCTCAACCTTATAAGTCACAACCTCTTTTATTTTCGATATGGCATAATCTACAGTAACCATATCTTTTTTAGATGCCCTAACAGGTTTAAGACCTATTTCCTCATTAAGCTCTATTTTAGAACCTGCCTGTTGCTCAAGACCTGCAACAACAGTATTTTTTATGTCACTAACCTCTATATTAGTTTTCTTTATAACTCCAACACTTTTGCCGGAAACCGTTACATCATAAGCATTTCTACTAAATATAGTTATTATGGCAATAAGTATTACAAGAAGTAAACCGCCACCTAATACCATAAATCTATCCTGCTTATTTAAACGTAAGTTTCTTTTTTTTCTTTTCTTTTTCTTAACTTTCTTTTCAACGGGAGGTGGAGTGTAAACGCCCTTACTAACATCTCTAAGATGTGGTGCGTTAACCCTCTTTCTCCCATTAAAATTTCTATTGTTAAATTCAGCCATTGTTAGCCTCCTACAAAAATATAATATATACATTTTATTTCAATACTATATTTTTTTCAACAACTGTAACCAATATGTAAGATACTGTAATAATATAGTAATATTACAACGACCATATAGTAGAAACCTCTGCCAACACAGAAGTTTCATCATCTGCATTAGAAAATACAGACACTACACACTTTCTTCCGTTATCAACATCTTTTACATAGCATTTACTAGATACCTTAGAATTTCTATAACACTCTTTTCTGTAGACTACTCGTATATCACAAATCTTACCATTTTCATATATATCATCAGGTATATCATCAATAGCCCACTCTATATATTTAGTATTATTTGTATGGCCATTTGAATCTGTTTCTCTTCTAGTAACAACAAAATCTCTTTTGGAAACAAATTGACTTTCGTCTATTTCAGGCATTTTATAATCCTCATTTTCTATAGATTTAAAATCCCTTGTATTATAGCTTTTGCCCATTTCCTCATCTATTTTAACAGGTCGTCTTCTCTCTAAGTCCATATATATCCAGCGACTTATGGCTCTTGCAATAGGTATTTCGTTTTCGTCATAGACTAAAAAACTTCTTTCGGCCTGCATTCTTTTAAGCTCGCTAGACCAAGTACAAATCTTTATAGTTTCGCCTTTTTTAGGCATTCTTGATATTTCTATATGCCAGTTTATTATTACCCAACCTTTTTTCTCTCTATTAAAGTAATCTATTGTATAGCCTACAGAATCTGAATGGAGTATAGCAATATCCTGTAAATACACACTTAAAGATTGTGGTGTAAGGCAAAGGTCATTGTCTACCTCAAAATATCCTATTGTATAATCAACATTAAAAACTTTATCCATATAAACCTCTCCCAAATTAAAGTATAGGTGATATAAGCCTTGATATAGCCTCCTTAAACCTAAACATTAACTTTCTCTTTTCATACCAAGCTGTCGTAATTTCAAAACAAGATTTAAGGTCATTATCAAAATCTTTTTCAAGAAGTTTAGTAACACCTTCATCAAATATAAATGCGTTTGTTTCAAAGTTAACAGCGAAACTTCGTATATCCATATTCGCAGTACCTACCGAAGAAACATTTCCATCAATAGATATATACTTTGTATGGGTAAATCCATTTTGATACTGATAGCACTTTACACCTGCATATAAAAGCTCACCTAAATATGACATACTTGCCCAGTAAACAAAGGGGTGGTCAGGGTTTCCGGGGAATATAATTCTTACATCTACACCGGAAAGAGCCGAAACCTTAAGGGCATTAAGTATACTGTCATCAGGCACAAAGTATGGTGTTGATATATAAACGTGGTCTTTGGCATCATTTATCATTTTCAAATAGGCATTTCTTATATTTTTCCACTCTGTGTCAGGGCCACTTGAAACTATCTGCATTTTAACACCGTCAAAATCTTTTTTAGGTGGGAAATATTTTTTATCAAGTTCAACCTTAAAATCTTCGGCAATAAAGTTCCAGTCCATTATAAATCTAATCTGAAGTTGGTCTACGGCATCACCACAAACTCTTATGTGGGTGTCACGCCATCTACCGTATCTTTTTACAATTCCTAAATACTCATCACCTATATTGAAACCGCCTATATATCCAACTTTTCCATCAATAACACATATTTTTCTATGGTTTCTGTAATTAATTCTTACCATAAGTCGTGGCAAAAATGGTACAGCCCTGCCCCCGTTTTCCGTAAGCTCAGAAAAAAAGTCTTTAGGTAATCTACTGCAACCCATACCGTCATACAAAAGCCTTACCTCTACACCCTCTTTTGCTTTTTTTGAAAGCTCCGAAACAATTCTTTTACCTAAACCGTCATTTCTTATAATATAGTATTCCATATGGATAAACTTTTTCGCTCGTCTTATATCTTTTATAAGGGCTTCAAACTTAGCTGTTCCATCTGTAAATCTTTCAATTTCATTATTTGAAGTATACCAATTTCCTGTATTTATATTCAAGTATAAAAGGCTATCTAAATACCTTTGGTTTAAAACATCTAGCTTATTCTCCATAGCTTTCTGTTGCCACTTAACCTTATCCATATATCTATCGCTTTTTAAAAGATAGTCAAAATAAACTTCTGTATCGAACTTATCCTTATCCGAAAAAAGTTTTTCTCTCTTGCTATCTCTACCGAAAATAAGATATATTAAAAACCCAAAAATCGGTATGAAGAATAATACTAAAAGCCAAGCCCAAGTACTAGCCGGCTTTCTTCTCTCAGAAAAAAGCATAAATATTGCAAGAATAACATTCAATGTAAATATCATTCCCACTCCACCATAAATAGTATTAAATATTTCACTCATTAAAATCACCGCCTAAAGATATAATACAACATATTGACAAATTAATGTACATAAATTTATTTACTAAAGTTTAAATAAATGATAAAATATAATTAAATATGTAAATTGGAACAAACTAGTTTCAATTAAAACAAAGGAGGAACACAAAAGTGCTACAAGCAAGTGACTATTTTATCATTACCGCAATCATAATTGCATTAGTTATGGCAGGACTCGTATACTTTAGCAGAAAAAACTATAAAAAAGTAATAGAGTCACAGGACTTCATAGAAGCTAATAAAATGACAGTGCAAATATTTGTTATTGATAAAAAATTTGAAAGACCAACAGAAAATAATCTTCCAAAAAATATATTTGAAAAGCTTCCAAAGTCAGCAAAACTTAAAAAAATGGCTATTGTAAAAGCTAAAGTAGGTCCTCAAATAGTAACTCTTATGTGCGACAAACCTGTTTACGAAGTTTTACCTACAAAGAAAAATGTTAAGGTTGAAATTGCAGGTGTGTACATTGTAAGCATAAAAGGTATGAACCTTGCCGACAAGAAAAAGAAAACTTTACGCGAAAAAGCTTCTCTTATGGTAAAAAAACACACTAAAAATTAAGAATTTTTAAAAAGCATATCCTTTTAGGATATGCTTTTTTATTACTCTCTATTAAGCAAACTTAATGTATATTCTGTATGATATTTTATATGCTCGTTGGCAGCCTCTGAACCTTCCTTAGGAAGTCTATTTTCTATGGCATTTATTATCTTTGTATGCTGTTCTTTTATAATAGACTGATTTTGCCCTTTAATTCTAAGGTGTGCAAGTCTATATCTATAAAGCTGTATATCAAGGTTTGATATTATCTGAATAAGCTTGTCATTACCTGTTGAGTTAAATATAATATCGTGAAAATTCTGGTCAGCCTCTGCCATTTTCTCAACGTCATCACCGGCAAGAGCAGACTCAACATCAGCCTCTGCAAGTTTAAGCTTTTCAATATCTTCCTCACTCATATTTTTACAAGCAAGTTTAACACCTAAAGATTCCAAAGCCCCTCTAAGCTCAAGAACATTTATAATGTCTTTCTCTGTCATATCTAAAACCTGTGCCCCTTTTCTAGGTACAAGTTTAACAAGATTTTCTATTTCAAGCATTCTAAGTGCTTCTCTTATAGGAGTACGGCTAACACCGAGCTTTTCTGCAAGCTGGTTTTCCATAAGCCTTTCCCCTGGTTGTAACTTTCCTGTAAGTATGGCATCTCTAAGTGTGTTGAATACCACATCTCTTAACGGAAGATATTCGTTTGTATTTATGCTAAATTTATAATCTGCCATTTTTTATCCCCCTCTTTTCTTTGTGTTATATATCTTAGTTAAAATAACGTGCTTTATATCCCCCTCAGCCTTAAATTCATTATAAGCCCTTAAAGCATCTTCTTTCTCGTAGAAAAGACCAAATATTGTAGGACCACTACCACTCATAAGTGTAGCATTAGCACCTTTTTCCATAAGCCTTTTTTTATAATCATTAAGTTCAGGATACATAGAAAGCGTTACACTTTCTAGCACATTTGAAAGACCCTTTGAAATTCCATCTCTGTCCCCATTTTTTATGGCCTCAATAACTTTTTCGGTGTCAGGTCTTTCTTTGACTTCAGAAAGATTTAAACCATTATATACAACAGCTGTAGAAACACTTATAGCAGGTTTTAAAAGTACTACGTGCATATCAGGACAAGGTGGAAGTGGAGTTAAAATATCACCTACACCCTCAGCAAGAGCTGTTCCTCTCATAATACAGTAAGGAACATCAGAACCTAATGTTAAGCCTATGTCCATAAGCTCTTTTTGGGTAAGACCTAAATTAAAAAGTTTATTAATACCAAAAAGAACTGTTGCACAGTCACTACTACCACCAGCAAGACCGGCAGAAATAGGTATCCTCTTATCAATCTCTATAAATATTCCCTCTTTTATGTTGAACCTTTCCTTCATAACTTTACAAGCCTTATAGGCTAAATTTCTTTCGTCAGAAGGCAACCAATCAATATTGCTTTTTAACTTTATATTGTTTTTGTCTGTTTTTTTAATAAAAACACTATCATAAAGACTTATACTTTGCATTATCATTTTAAGGTCGTGATAACCGTCATCACGTCTACCTAAAACATCAAGTGTTAAATTTATTTTGGCTCTCGCCTTTAATCTTATCTCTTTCAAAACAGCCTCCAAAAATCTATGAGAATCAAAAAAATATTGATTTTTTATATACTGTATACTTAATATATTCTACTATAAAATACAAAATCTAACAATATATTTTTTATGTCACAAAATACAATATATTTAAAATTTATTCATTATTTTGTTTGATTTAAAACGTATATTTTTATACAATAATATAATACAAAATGAAGATTTATAAAATCGCTAAGGGAGTGATTTATATGGAAAAATTTATCAAAAATAACGAGAGGCTTATTAAGAATATATCTATAATAGGACTTGCAATACTATTTTCATATATACTATTTGATTATGTATTCAAATATATTGCCCCTTTTATTATAGGTTGGCTTTTAAGTCTTATATACAACCCTCTTGTAGATTTTTTGGAAAAAAGATTTAAAGTAAAAAGGTGGCTAGGCACTTTAATAGCAATATTGATACTTATAGGATTCTTCTCATCAGTTGTAACTGGTGCAGTACTAAAGCTTGTATCAGAGGCAGAGCTTTTTATGGAGAAACTGCCTGAATATATAGAACATCTTAAGGTTATATCAATAAACCTTATAGAAAATATAGAAAACTTTACAAAAAATATTCCTTTTATAAATAATATTGAAATAGGAATAACAAACATAAATATTTCAGATATAATAACACCTATAATAAAAACTGGTGGTAGCAGTAGCTTTACATTAGTAAAAGCAATACCTGGTTTCTTTATGTTAGTTATTATGGCACTTTTATCATCATACTTTTTCGCAAAGGATAAATATGAGATTAAAAGATTAATTAAAAAACATCTTCCTATATCTGAAAACAACCATTGGCTTATAATAAAAAATAAACTTTCAAGCTCTTTAGGAGGATACTTTAAAACACAGCTTATACTTATGTGCTATACATTCACTATATGTATAATAGGTCTTATTGTAATAAAATCACCTTACGCACTACTTTTAAGTTTTGTTACAAGTGTAATAGATGCTCTCCCATTTTTCGGAAGTGGATTTATACTTTGGCCAGCAACTGTAATATATCTATTTTCAGGCGAATATTTCTTAGCTGTTGGATACATTGTAATATACCTTATAATAAATCTTATGCGACAGATAATGCAACCTAAGATTTTAGGCACACAGATAGGTATACACCCACTTATGGCTCTTGTATCTATGTATGTAGGATTAAAGCTATTAGGTGTACTTGGAATGATTATAGGACCTATTATCGCTGTAATAATACAGGCATTTTTTGAAGCCTCTGAGGAAAGCGAAAGAAACAAAAAAACAGACACTAATTAAAGTGTCTGTTTTTTATTTTAAAGACTTAAGCTAGAATGTTTTTTACTTGGTGCAGTATCTCTCTTTGTAGAAAGCATTTCTAAAACATTTGCAAGATATCCCCTTGTCTTAGATGGTTTTATCACATCATCAACAAAGCCTTTTAAAACTGCATCACTAACTCCACAATCGGAGTAATTTTCACTTGAAGAAACATTTGCCCCTTCCCAAGCTACAACAATGTCAGCACCTGTAGCTTTAGAGTTCATAACAAGGGAAGGTGTTCCAAAGCCATTTCTAACTATAACATTTATTTTAGGACAAGTAGCGTTGTTAAATCCGGCTAAAAGTTTTGTTACACTCTTTATAAGAACTGTCTGACCTACGCCACCTTTAAATCCACAAACATCTGTAAGTGTTACAACAGGTATATTGAAAGAATCGCAGAAAGAAAGGAATCTTAATGCTTTTCCTGTACTGTGATGTGTAAGTTTACAGCTATTATTAGCTATAACTCCAACTGTATAACCACTTATTCTTATAAAGCCCTCTTTCACCTCCGGTGAGAAGTCTTTTTGAACCTCTATAAAATCACCGTTATCACCAATAGATTTTATTATTCTTTCCATATCTAAATTATCTAAGTTTTCAGAAACTATACTATTAAGAAATTCATCTTCCCTACTAGAATCATCACCTGTGCCAAAGAAAGGTGCGTCCTCCATATTGTTTGACGGTATAATGTCTATAAGTCTTATCATATCGGAAATACAACTAGCTTCTGTATCACACACAAAATGAGTTATGCTATTATCCGGCTTTGAACTTGTATCTCCTTTTTTTCCATTCTCCTTAGGGTCGCTACTAGGCTCTACTAAGAAAAACTTGTAGTTATCCTTAACAGTAAATATAAAGTCTGAAAGAGTTGGTATAATAGAACTTGCACCTGTACACTCTCCCATAATAGCTGTAACCTGAGGTATTACTCCAGAGGCTTTAATCATAGTGCTAAAAACATCACCTAAACCAGAAAAACCTCTGTCATCTTTAAAGCCTTTTGAATCTAAAAAACCTACAACAGTAGCACCCATTTTCATAGCCTTATCGTATAAACTACAGATTTTTTTCGCCTGTCTTTCATCAATAAAACCATCTGAAACACTACTATCCTGAGCATATACAAAAACAAGTCTACCTAAAACACTTCCGTATCCAGTTATAACACTGTCATTCTCCCCAACTAAAGCACCAATCTCAACGAATGTATGGTTATCTAAAAGCCTTGAAATTCTCTCCCTTGCACTAAGCACTCCGTCCCTATGCAATTTACTCATCAGCCCATCTCCTTTTATATAAAATAACACTTAAATTTTCTATACTTTACTTGTTTTTTAAACAATACATAATAAGTATTTTATACAGTAACCTCTATAATTTGTCAATATGCTTTAGCTACCATATATCGACTAAATCACCTATACAGGTTTTACAAATATTAACACCATTTAATTGACCTAGTATACTAAATACCTTATAATTATTATATACTATTATTTTAAAATGGAGGTAATGAAAATGGAAAAATCAAAAGTTTATTATACCGATATGCACACAACATTTAACGAAAACCTTCTTCAGAAGATACAAAGACTTATGAAGACTGCCGGTATTGGAAATATTGACTTTGATAAGAAATATGTTGCTATAAAAATTCACTTTGGTGAACCTGGAAACCTTGCCTACCTTAGACCAAACTATGCAAAGGCAGTTGCTGATGTGATAAAAGACCTTGGCGGAAAACCTTTCCTTACAGACTGTAACACTTTATATGTAGGTGGAAGAAAAAATGCCTTAGACCATATTGACGCAGCATACTTAAATGGATTTTCTCCATTTTCAACTGGCTGTCACGTTATTATAGCAGACGGTCTTAAAGGTACTGACGAAGCATACGTTCCTGTTCCTAACGGAGAATATGTAAAAGAGGCAAAAATCGGTCGTGCTGTAATGGACGCTGACATTGTAATATCATTAAGCCACTTTAAAGGTCACGAATCAACAGGTTTCGGTGGTGCTATAAAAAATATCGGTATGGGCTGTGGCTCAAGAGCTGGTAAAATGGAAATGCACAATGCCGGAAAACCTGCTGTTAACCACCAGGGTTGCGTTGGCTGTGGCTCTTGTACAAAGGTTTGTGCCCATAGTGCAATAACAATGGAAGATAAAAAAGCAACTATCGACACAAATAAATGTGTTGGTTGTGGCAGATGTATCGGTGTCTGTCCAGTTGACGCAATACATACATTATTTGATGAGTCAAACGATATCTTAAACTACAAAATGGCTGAATATACATACGCTGTTTTAAATAATCGTCCTCACTTCCATATTAGCCTTGTTATTGACGTTTCACCATACTGTGACTGTCACGCAGAAAACGATATTCCTATTGTACCAGATGTTGGAATGTTCGCTTCTTTCGACCCTGTAGCCCTTGATAAGGCTTGTGCTGACGCAGTAAATAGACAGCCTATAACTCCAGGAAGTAAACTTGATAAAGCAGAACATAATCACGATGACCATTTCTGCAACAACCACCCAGAAACAAACTGGAAATCTCAGCTTACACACGCAGAAAAACTTGGACTTGGAACTCAGGAATACGAACTTATTAAAATATGATAAAAATAAAAGTGTCGGTTTTAAAACCGACACTTTTTTTATAATATATAGCTTGTAAGTAAGAAGTATAGAAGAACTATAATACCTAAAACTATTCTATACCAACCAAAAGCTTTGAAATCGTTTTTCTTTATGTAACCTACAAGGAAGTTTATAGCTAATATAGAAACTACAAAAGCAACTATCATTCCTGTTAAAAGTATTCCTATTTCGCTACCGCTCATAACTTGACCATTCATAAAGAATTTGCCCATTTTTAAGGCACTAGCACCGAACATAGCCGGTATTGCAAGGAAGAATGTAAACTCTGTTGCAACTGTTCTTGAAACACCTAACATAAGAGCACCTACTATTGTAGCACCAGAACGAGATGTTCCTGGGAAAACAGCAGCTATAAGCTGAAACACACCTATTGCAAAGGCAAGACGATAATTTATTCTATCTATACTTTTAACTATTGGTATTTGATTTCTATTTTTATTTTCAACAATTATAAAGAGTATACCAAATAATATAAGCATTATTGCTACTGTCTGATAATTATAGAAAAGTCTTGTAAAAACATCATCAAAAAGTATTCCCACCACACCAGCAGGTATAGATGCTACAAGAATTTTTAACCACATAGATATTTTATCCATATCAAGCTTAAAACCACCCTTTAAAGTAAACGGTATAAGCCTTTTAAAGTACATAACAACAACAGCAAGTATAGCACCTAACTGTATTACAACAAAAAACATATCTTTGAAAGCATCAGTTGTGTTAAGCACTAAAAACTGGTCAACAAGTATCATATGTCCTGTACTACTTATAGGTAACCACTCCGTAATACCTTCAACGATACCTAGTATAATAGCCTTTATAAATTCTATTAATTCCAAAAAATACCCCTCCTTAATTAAGACTTGAAAAATGCCATACATTTATGAAACTTCATAAACATATGGCAGATATATTTTATATATTAAGAATCTGTGCACCTACTTTCGACAGTCCAAACCAGACGTTACCAGTCTCGACAACTCAGACTAAGCGACCTTGCGGCACACAACAGGGGCTGTTTAGTGCTGCTTCCTTCCGGACCTGACACGGTTCACAGGTTGCTGTTGCACAAGACTCAGTCTTCAACGCCATCTTAAAAGGGCAGACTCTAACCTGAAAAGCCTAGAGTAGGCATCACCCTCACTATAGTGGATTGAGAGTACAGGGCACCACTACCGCCCCGGCTAGCACAGAAATTTTATAAACTTTTTTAACATTAATAAGTATACCTGTTTTATATGATTATGTCAATATAATTAATGTTACAGTATTTTACAAAGTATTTTCACTACACTTCTTTTTATTTTCTTTCATTTTAGCTCTAAATTCTTTAAAAAATGAACTCATAATCTGACTACATTCTTCCTCAAGAACTCCAGATAAAACTTTTACCTGATGATTTAACTTTGGCTCATTTAAAACATCTAAAACCGAGCCGGCACACCCAGCCTTTTTATTTGCTGTGCCAAAAACAACCTTAGGTATTCTAGCCTGCACAATAGCACCGGCACACATAGGACAAGGCTCAACTGTAACATAAAGCGTACAGTCTTCAAGTCGCCAGTCGCCCAAAACTTCAGCCGACTTATTTATAACTTCTATTTCGGCGTGACAAAGGGGATTTTTAAGTGTATTTCTTTTATTGTACCCTCTAGCTATAATCTCCCCATTTCTCACCATAACAGCACCTATAGGGACTTCATCAACATCATAAGCCTTTTTCCCCTCAATAAGTGCCTCTCTCATATAATACTCATCATTCATAACTTACCTCAAAACTACTGCTGTATACACATAGACTGCTTTGTATTTTCACCAAATACTATTTTTATATAATCGTCTTTTCCGTCATTATTAAAATCACAAGCATATATATTGTTGCCATATTCAATATCTTCATTACTTGTAATAAGACCATTTTCTTTTAATATATATCTAATAGCAGTCCCTGTTATATCGCTTACATAAACTTCTTTTGTACCGTCATTATTAAGGTCACCTGAATATATATAACCTGTAAAGTTGTTTACAGTTATATGGGTACGCCAAACATTTATAAAGTCTGTACCCTCTTTTTTATACATATAAAGGTCGAACCCGTCTGTCATAATATACTCTTTGCTTCCGTCACCGTCAAGGTCTGTAATGTGAACGTGGTTAGCTGTATGACCTAATCTAAACTGGCCTACCTTTTCAAAACCATTTTCGCCATTAGCATAATACTCTATATAATCCCCAGCAACAATAGAAAGATAATCATCATCATAGAATATACTATTACAGTTACTATCTGATAATAAAATCTCTTGACCTGTTTTATTAAAATTATCATTTAAGAAAACAACCTTTTTAGATACTGTGTATATATCCTCCTCGTGGGAATAAGTATCGCCCTCCTCGTGAGAATGTTCGTCCTCCTCAACTACATACTCACCCATAATGACTGCAACACCTGAAAAATCATCATCACTTCCTATAAAGCAAGCAGAAAGTGGGACAAGACCATTAGACGACATATAAACAGACTTGCTTCTAACAAGACTTTTATTAGAGTATTTGTAAATGTTTAAATTATCACCATTTACAGACAAAGCCATAAATTTTCCCGAATTATCCTTAGATGTATCGGAAAAACCGTCAACATCTACATAAGACTTATATTCTTTAAAGGTAGCCATAACCTCATCACTTTCATAACCTGTAAAGCTAGGCGAATTTACGAATATATTTCTTATACCAAAACTATAAGGCTTGTCGTCATTGGCTGTGTAATAAGCCCCTCTAAGTTTATCTTTTATAAAATAGTAATATCCTCTTCCTGCATAATCACCGTTAAAATGCTGTAAATCCATAGTAACAACAACACAATTATCCCCCGAGTACCTTTCAAGACTTAAATCTATATCAGAAGATGCATCAAATATTTTTTCATTTTCTTCTATATCTTCCGGCACGCTAGAGGCAAAAAATTCAACTGTTGAGCTGTCGTATCTCCAGTAGTAATCATACATAAGAGCGTATATCTGTTCCTTATATTTCTCTCTCTCATTAAAATTTAGAGAAACAGAGTTGCTATCATCATTTTTATTGCCACAGCCTGTAATAAAAATAGTCATAGCAAGCAAAATAAATATTTTCTTAATAAACATATAATCAGCACCCCTACGTAGAGTAAAAATTTAATATACTGATTATAGCATAAAATATAAGAATATTGCTATTTTTTTAAAAAAGTAAAAGGGTTAATATGTATGCACCTATAATGCCAAAAATATTTGATATTATAGCACCGGCTAAAGTATATCTTGTTTTTCTTATGTTTATATGTAAAAAATAAAGTGACATAGTATAGAACACAGTTTCTGTACAGCTCATCATAACTGATGCCAGCCTACCCATAAAGGAATCTGGCCCATATGTAGCAAAAATATCTGTCAAAAGTCCTGTTGATGCCGAGGAGGAAACCAGTCGCATAATGCAAAGCGGAACAAGCTCTTTTGGAAATCCAGTAATACTTGTTATAGGCTTAAATAAATTTGCCACTATATCCAGTAGTCCTGACGAGCGAAGAATATATACAGACATCATAAGTGCAATAAGGGTTGGTGCAATATCAAATACTGTGGCGATACCCTTTTTCGCACCGTCAACAAATGTTTCATATATTGATATGCCTTTTGTTGCACCGAAAAGAACTGTGGAAAAAACTATAACAGGTATTATAAGGTTAGATATTATTATAAACTTTTCCATTTTTTATTTCTCCTTCCCATTACCTTTGCAAATATAACTCCAGCAATAGTCGAAACTACGGTTGCAAGTATACCTGCAAATATAATCTCCGAAGGATTTTTTGACATATACTGACTTCTATATGCTATTATATTCATTGTAACAAGCTGTAATGATGACATATTGACTATCATAAACATACACATATCATCACTAGCTGTATCTTTTTTCTTATTAAGTTTTTGAAGCTCCTCCATAGCCAAAAGCCCTGCCGGTGTAGATGCCCAACCAAGACCAAAAAAATTGGCTGTAAAGTTTGTAGCTATGTATTCCCTAGCAACGCTGTTTTTCGGTATATTGGGAAAAAGAAATGAAAGTATTGGGTCTAATTTTTTAGATATACCTTTTATCATTCCACTTTTTTCTGCAATTTCCATTATGCCTGTCCATATGGATATAACTCCTGCCATTGTTATGCAAAGTGAAATGGCTTCCTTGCCTCCGCTCAATATAGAGTCAGTTATGGTATCACTTTTTCCAGTAATAATCGAAAAAACTAAACCTCCTATTATAAAAGTACCCCAAATGAAATTTAACATTTTTTAAACACTCCACTTACAATTACATTAAAATTTATGCAAATTATATGGTGTCTATAACAAAAGTTGTAAATTTTTTTTGACATTTTATCCTAATTATTGACTTTTCAAAAAATTTATGTTATTTTAAAGTAGTATATTTGGTTTTAGGTTATTTTTAGGAGGTTTTTTATGAAATCAACTGGGATTGTAAGAAAGGTTGACGAACTTGGAAGAGTTGTATTACCTATCGAGCTCAGAAGAAATCTTAACATCAACGAGAAAGATGCACTTGAAATTTTTGTTGATGACGAGAAAATAGTCCTTAAAAAATATGAACCTGCTGACATATTTACAGGAAGTATGGACGAACTTATCGATTATAAAGGAAAAAAAGTTTCTAAAGCTTCTATAATCGAAATGGCAAAATTAGCAGGACTTGAAATTAAGTAATTTAGGTTAAGAAAAATATAAGGCTGATTTTTAGTAATCAGCCTTTATTTTTTTGCAAATCATTTATTATTTTAATCCTTAAATGGTCTAACAATTACATATTTTGGTGCAAATACTATATGACATTTTCATCTCCATTTAGAATTCCATAAATTATTTATATCTTTCATAATAAAAGCTACTACAATTCTATTTTTAGTTGCCAAAACAATTCTATCACAGAAAATTTTCGCAAAAAAAATGTGCGAAAAAATCGCACATTAAAAATTATTTATATTTTTCAATTTTAGATACTAATTCTGTTTTTGGAACAGCTCCAACGATTGTATCAACAGCTTTTCCGTCTTTGAAGAATATTATTGTAGGTACAGCAAGCACGTTGTATTTTGTAGCAACGTCTGGTGCAACGTCAATATCTAATTTGAATACGTCACACACATCTTTGTACTCCTCAGCGATTTCTTCAATAATTGGGCTAACCATTTTACAAGGTCCACACCAAACAGCATAGAAATCTATCATTACAAGTTTATTATTATTTAAAACACTATTTTCAAAATCTTCAGATTTTAAACTAACCATTTTTATTTCCTCCTTATAAACAAAGTATATAATTCTCTGTTATTATTAGTTACATCATACCATATATACGTTGGAATTACAACTTATGTTTGATAGGTGTATATATTCTTTAGTAACTTTCTATATCTATAACCTGTGGTTTATAAACTTTTTTTAGTGCCTTTTCGCATAGAACATCAAACTGTTCTGTGTAATCACTTACATAAAATATATGATTTTTATCCTCTTTACCGTCATTAATCATATTGTTATCAATTAGAAAATTCTTTACTGTAATAGCTGTTTCCTTTGCAGGGTCTACAAGTTTTACATTTTCCCCTACAATATCGCCTATACATCTTTTTAAAAGTGGGTAGTGGGTACAACCTAAAACAAGGGAGTCTATACCTTCTTTTAAAAGCTCTCCGAGATACTCTTTTGCAGTAAGTTTTGTAATCTCTGTATTTGTCCAGCCCTCCTCCACAAGTGGCACAAAAAGAGGGCACGCCTTAGAAAATACCTGTATACTGCTGTCAGCCTCACATATAAGTTTTTTATACTCACCAGTTCTAACAGTTCCCAAAGTTCCTATTATTCCGACTTTCTTATTTTTAGTAGCTTTAACTGCCTCTGACGCCCCAGGAACAACAACGCCGAATATAGGCACATCAAAGGTTTTTCTAAGCTCCTCAAGGCTATTAGCACTGGCTGTATTACAGGCTATTATTATAGCTTTAACATTCTTTGTTAAAAGAAACCTAACTATCTGTTTTGAAAATCGTGTTACAGTTTCCTTTGACTTACTACCGTAAGGAAGCCTTGCAGTATCACCAAAATATACTATATTCTCATTTTTCAAAACTTTCATCACTTGCTTTGCAACAGTAAGACCACCAACTCCAGAGTCAAAAATACCTATCGGTCTATTATCCATTTTTGATACCCCCAAAACTTAGCCTCTTATACCGTTATCTCTTTTAATAGCAAGGTCTATAAGTTCATCTATAAGTTGATTTTTTGGAAGTCCTGCCTCCTCCCAAAGCATAGGGTACATACTTATTGATGTAAAGCCTGGAAGTGTGTTAAGCTCATTAAATATGATTTTGCCACTTTCCTTATCCATAAAGAAATCTATTCTTGAAAGACCGCTACCGTCAACAGCCTTAAATACTTTCTTTGCAAGACCTCTTATTTCTTCCTCTTTTTCGCTAGGAATATCAGCCGGTATAACCGTTCTTGACTCTGGATTATTGTATTTTGCGTCAAAGTCGTAGAATTCAGCATCTTCAGCTGATAAAACCTCTCCAACTCTAGTAACCTTTATATCCTCGTTACCTAAAACGGCACACTCAAGCTCTCTAGCGTTTACAAACTCCTCAATAACGATTTTTCTATCGTATTTACCGGCAAGTTTAAGACCATTTAAAAGCTCCTCTTTATTTCTAGCCTTTGAAATACCTACAGATGAACCAGCATTAGATGGCTTTATAAACATAGGATAGCCTATTTCTTTTTCTATTTTAGCTAATTTTTCCTCATTATCTATCATTGATGAGAATATCCAAGTATATTTAGCCTGTGGTATTCCTGCCTCTTTACACACTATTTTTGTGTATACCTTATCCATACTTACAGCTGAGGCTATAACTCCACAGCCTACATAAGGTATTTTTGCAAGCTCTAAAAGTCCCTGAATTGTACCGTCTTCTCCCCAAGCACCGTGTAATACTGGGAAAACAACGTCAACAGGTATTATTTTAGCCTTATCTCCCACTATTTTTATAATGCCTTTCATTCCGGCATCAGGACTTAGAACAGCCGGTGTGCCGTATTTCTCCCAATCGCCATTTTTAATATTTTCAACAGGACCATTATATATAAGCCATTTGCCCTCTTTTGTTATACCAATAGGAATGACATAGTACTTCTCGCTATCCATATTTGAAATTATTGTTGTTGCTGAAATTCTGGAAACAGAATGTTCTGATGACTGTCCACCAAAGAGAACAGCTACTGTCTTTTTATTCAAAAGAATCCCCTCTTTTCTCTATATTAAAAAATCTATAACTTTCAAATGGAAATTCAAAACCATTATTTTAATTATATTCACTTGGGTATCTCTTGACAACAGAATTAGATAAAAATATAAATATATATTTACTTATCACTGTTTGTAACAAAGTCATCACTACTATATTTCCTCTCTTGCCACATTTCAACAACCTTAAACTTCATTTTAGGAGTTACGTTTTCGCTATCTCTAGAAGTAATTATACTGTACTCCTCAAAATCAAGTGTATCTTTTAAATTTTCTAGTCCCTCATCTTCCACACTTTGACAACTTTCATCTGTAAAGCACATAGACGGAAACATAACGCACCACCAATTATCGCCTTTGCCCTCGCCTATTTCTATCCTAAGACCTAAATATTCTCCTGCCGGAAAAGAAACACTGCCATACTCCTTATAAGGAAATATATCGTTACTTAAAAACACCTTAGTTTTATAATTACTGTTATTCATAGCTAAAGTATTGTCGGCAATATTTTTTATATTATCAATATTTTCACTTAAAATCCCAATAAATTCTTCTCTATCTTTATAATCTTTAAAATTCTTTGTATATTCAATAACTGCATCTCTTACTTTATATTTTAAATCTATATCATAAGGGGAGTTGCTATTAGCTAAAACGTGAAAACGAACCACCTTTTTTGCAATATCACTTTGAATTCTTTCGCTATATCTATAAGAAGATATAATTGCAAAACTTAAAGCTATAACAAAACCTAATAATAATGATACCGCTATATATTTCCCCTCTCTAATCCATATTTTCTTAAATGTATTATAAATATTTCCCACCTTTATCACCTCAATAGGAATTATTGACACAGAAAATATTTTTATACATTAACCACCCATTCCAATACTTTTTATTTTTATATCGCAATTAATATTGAAATTCATATTATAAAAGGAATTATCCTCACCGTACTTATAATAAAGATTATTTTTATATTTCCTAAGTTTTCTGGAAAAGCCAAGTGGGTCAAGTTTTAAATCTTTCTGCAAAAGGTTTATATAACTTTCTATATCTTCCTCCATAACATTCTCAAAATAGCCCTCTAAATCCCCAGTATTTCCACCATTATAAAGGCTATCCGTACTACCTCGCCCAGTTATATTTATATCGCAAAAAAGCTTTCCATCTTTCTCATAAAACTTATACTTACAGTAGTTATCAAGTATAGATAGTGTATCTCCCTCCTCATTTACGATAACAGCTCCCTCACCCTTATTTTTAAGCCATATATCGCTCATAACATCTTTATCTTCAATCTTCCTACTAACTCCATTTTCACCTACAATAATTGCCCCCTCTATCTTTATATCGTCATCATTAAAATCTATTAGGGGCACTGTAACGCTCTTATTTTCCCTTATACTTGATATAAAGTTTTCAAGCTCCATTTTTTCCGTAAAAGCAGTCTTTTCAGCCGAATTTTTATAAAAATCATATATATATACCCCAGCCGAAAATTCCTTTTCCGATATTTCTTTCGTAACCTCTGATGCTTTCTTCTCCGTTCCAAGCATTATAGTTTTTATACTCACATCTCTATTATTTTCAAGCTGACTTAAAAATTCATAAAGCCCCTCACTATCACCTAAAATGCTTTCACCTAAAACAACAGTTTTAAGCTGTCCCAAATATAAAAGTTTATTTGTATTACTATCTCCTTTTTTCAATGCCTCCACAATGCTATCTGCCGAAACATTTATAACCTTACCTTTTATATCGCTACCGTCACCGGAAAGGTCAGCAGTAACAAAAGATATATCGTATCTCTCATTTTCCCCCATATCAACTCCCACAGTTATTACATAGCCCCTATCCTCTGCTTCAGTTTTATCCATACAGCCAGAAAGAAAAATACAGCAAAATACACACAATATAAAAACTTTTCTCAACTTTCCCTACCCCCTTTCAAAAGAATATAGCCACAAAGTATAAGGGGCAAAATTATAACCGAAAATACGCCACCGAAAATATTAACACCGAAAAACCAACTTAAGGCCTGTGATAAACTTGTAGGTAAAAGGCAAGTAGCAAATAGAATTACAGAGAAAAATACAGTACTTTTCAAATCCCTTTTAACTCCCTGACTAAAAACAAGTGATGAGTTTATAAACACAAAAGATGAGGATATAACTGCCCATATTACAAATACAAACTGTCTTTCTATGAATGCCCCTGCAATTTCAATAGTATCAAGCATTGTTATAGTAGGAAAAGTTCTAAGACCTGCGGTAATATGACCAAACCTTGTGACTGTAAAAAAGTAGGATACTGAGGCACATATGGAAAGCACCAAAATAGCCAAAAATACACTACTCGTTCCCCGTTTCCTATTTACATAGCTATACTGGAAAAACACATTTTCCACACCAAAGAAAACCGAAAGACTTACAATAAATCCATACAACAAGCTACTATCCCTAAAATCAAATATAGGTAATATATTAGTGTAGTCTGTATCCTTTATAGCCGATATAAACACAATTAAAATAGGTACAAGAGATGTTATAAATATAACTTCGCAAAGCCTAGAAAAGCCCTCAACTCCACCTTTTAAGCCATATACACAAAGACCAATTATAATTAATGCTGTTATACTTATATGGGTTTTAAAAAGTGCCGTTTCCCTTATAACCTCGCAAAGTATCCTAAGCATAAGCCCACCGGAAATAACCATTTTTAAAGATATAATAAAGCACAAAACCTTTCCCACTTTCTCGCCGAAAGCATACTCAATTACACCTTTAAAATCACGTTCTCCAACTCTATTAAAGACAGACAGCACAGCCGACACGAAAAAGGCTACCAAAATCCCTGAAATAAGTATCATTAAAAAACCGAAGTTTCCCACAGTATTTGCCAAAAATCTTGGAAGTAATGTAAGTGCAACAGCAATACCATTCAATATTATAAAAACCTGTAACTGTCGCACCGATATTTTATTATTAGAAGAAAACATTTACTTCTCCTCCTCTCTATCGGCATATACCGGTCTTTTCTTCATACTAAATATAGGAAATCTAAATATACTATCCTTTAAATCGCTATAGCCATTTTGTGAGCCGGAGCAGAAAGGATAAAGATAAGGCACGCCGAAAGTTTCCATATTTGAAAGATGAATAAGTAGTAGAAGTATTCCTACCCAAAAGCCGAAAAGCCCTAAAAACGCCGAAAGCAATATGACTATATACTTAAATATTCTTATACCGGCTGTGACAGATGTATTAGGCACAACATAGGTACATATAGCTGTAAGAGCAGTAATTATTATTATAACCGGACTTACTATACCTGCTTCAACTGCTGCCTGACCGATTATTATACCTCCAGCAATACCTATGGTGGAGCTTACCGGCGACGGAAGTCTTATACCTGCCTCAACTAAAAGCTCAAAGGCTATCTCCATTACTATAATCTCTGTTGCTGTTGGGAAAGGTATATTCTGCCTACTTCCGGCAATTTTAAGTGCCAATGAAACCGGCAACATTGATGGATTATAGACAGCAAAAGCTATAAAAAGTCCCGAAAGAGCAATAGCTAAAAAACAGCCTACATACCTTAGAAATCTAAGAAAGCTCATTATCTCCCAACGCTCGTAATAATCATCAGCCGACTGAAAAAACTCATTTAAAGGTGCTGGCAAAAGTATTACAAAAGGTGAATTATCCACCACAACTGCAACTCGTCCGTCCATAAGTGATGAGGCAACCTTATCCGGTCTTTCTGTAATCTGTATCTGCGGGAATGGGCTTAAAACATTTTTCTCCATAAGCTGTTCCATATAGCCACTATCGTAAATACCGTCAATATCTATATTTTCTATACTTCTCTCTATACTTTTAAGGACATTTTTATTTACAATACCCTCCATATACATAATACCAACATCAGTCTTTGTATTTGTACCCACACTCTTTCTTTTCATCTTTAGCCTATAATCTTTTATTCTTCTTCTGATAAGAACGATATTTATAGCTAAAGCCTCGTTAAAAGCATCTTTAGAGCCAAGTATGGAAACCTCCGTTCTTACATCACCAACGCCCCTTGTAGGGTATCCCCTTGTTGATGCCTGTATGCCCACGTTAGCATCATCACAGAGTATAACTGTATCGCCGGAAAGAATGGCATTAAACACATCATCAAAGGTATAAATCTTCTTACCGTCTTTTACAGATATAACCTCAGATATGCTTTTTTCGATAAACTCGTTACCGTCACCCCACATATCCGACCTATTCATAAGGTTTGTGAGTATAGACTCCTCTATGGAAGTATTATTTATAATGTTATCTATATACACAAGGCACATTTTACAGCCTGCAAAAAACTCCCTGTAAACTATATCTTCGCAGTCAGAAAACACATATCGTATATACTCAATATTCCTATCTAAACTTTCTGAAAGATTTTTCGCCATAAAAAAAATCACTCCTTTGGAAATATTATTTTCCAAAAAAGTGATTTTATTCACATTACTGAAGAAGGCAAGTATTATCAAGCATAAACTTATTTATATCGTGAGTTAAAGTGTTCTGCTCAATAGCAAACTCAGCCTGCTTAACAGCCATATTTGCACTATCATACTGTAATTTTGTTATATTGCCAACCTCGTAATTAATTCTTGCTGTTTCAAGGTCAGCTTTTGCCTGCGCAAGATTATTCTCTAAAACTTTTCTTTCAGTTTCTGTATTCTGTAATCCAATATAAGCATTTATAATACTATTTTCTTTAGCTAAAACATTGTTTTTGTATTTTCTCTCAGCTGATTTAACATCAAGCTCCTGTCTATCGTAATCTGTTCCGTTGCCTGTATCTACAAAAAGATTAAGTCCAAAAGATGCAGATTTAACGTTTTCTTCCTCAATTCTAAGTGCAAGGTCAGTTTTAACCTTTGTATTTACGAAAGATGCCATATCTGTCACAGTTTCAACAGGTTCATACTCCACATTGTACTCTATCTGAATTTTTTCGTCTTCATTAAGTCCAAGAAGCTTTCTTAAAGAATTATACTCCTGCTCGATAGTCATTTCCAACTGTTTAAGCTGTTCTCTCTGACTTTCCACATCTTTAACAGCCTTGTCATAGTCAACTTTGCTTATCATTCCAAGACGGTACATTGTGCTTTTCTGTGAAAGCTGTTGTACTGCAAGGTCTAAGCCCTCTTTTGCAAGGTCATAATTGTTTTCAAAGGTAGTGATAGTTGTCATTTCACCTTTAACCCCTGCTTTTATGGAAAGGTCAGTAACCTCTTTTGTAAGACGTAAATTTTTCTGCTGTGTAGTAAGACTATTTACAGCACTTAATCGCTGAAATCTAGCTGCTGTAACAAGATAGTTGCTACCGTCATCAGGGAGCATTGGATAATTTGTACCAGAGAACATAAGCTCTTTTGTATCGTTTATGTAATCTAATGTATCCGCTATTTCTTTTAAGCTTGAGTTTTCCTTTGTGGCAAGGTCTATTGCCTCCTCGTAAGTTATAACTCTAACTTCGCCACCTTTACTTTCAGCACCAAAAACAGTTGATGTCATAAGTCCTGCAACAACTAAACAAGAAACAATTCCTTTTAAATTAAAAAAGCCTCTTTTCATTAATAAATTCATCTCTTTTCTAAAAAATTATTTAATAAAATTAATAGTACTTGTTGTACTTTTTCCATTCTTTGTAGTTACAAGTTTTAATGTAAATTCTTTTACATCTTCTGGCACAAGGTCGAATGTAAGGTAACCCTCAACTTCCTTATCACTTCTTATGTTGTTGTACCATCTACTATCAGTATAAGATACTCTTTCAGTTAAATTATACTCCTTACCGTCAGCAATAAGAACACATCTGTCTTGGTCAAGCTGTATATTTCTGTTTTCGCTTTCAGTATTTTTAACCTTAAGCATTACCTTTGTAGTATTTAAAACATCATCTCTTGTAATGCCTGTAACATTTATCTCAGCGTCAGAAGTAACTAATCTAACTGGAAGTGTTTTGTAAACAGTACCGTCAACTTTATCACTACTATCTACATATACGATTTTTTCAACTTCCCTTACAACCTCTTTGATTCTGTCCTCAGGGAAATCTACAATTACCATATCCCCATAAGCATTCCAGTCAACATTACAGCCAAGCATTTCAGATATATATCTAACTGGCACATAAGTATAACCATTGTAGTTTATAGGTGTCATACTGTGTGGAGCTTTTTTAATCTCCCCGTCAATTTTAAAACTTATATTAGGTTTTAATGTACCTACAACAACAGTATCAGCACCGATAGCCGTTCCAAGTGTAGCAACTGTAACTGCACCGGCAATAAATCCAAAAATCGCAGACTTAAATTTCATAGAAATTCCCCCTTTTATAATTATACGAATAAACGTGCATAAGTCTTTCAATATATATTTAATTATACAATAAAACTATTTTATTTTTAACAACATTTATAATATTGTAATGTTTTTGTAAGATTAGTAAAGGATTATACTTACCCCCTCCAGTCGGCAATATCCAAAGATAAAATAATCTAATAAATTTTATGTAAACTCCAAACTATAAAAGCAAAAGTAAAATAATCTAAAACACATAAGAAATAATTATCACAAGCCTTATATCTATAATACTACTAAACTAATCAACTTAAGGGATTTTAAAACTTCCCATTTAATTAATATACAAAAACAACCTAGAACCCTTACCCCTACACTCTTTACTTTAAATGAGTATCCACTAAAACTATAAATACAACCCACACAAAAACCACACCACACACCCACATTACACTCAAAATACTCAATATATTTATAAAAATCGGGTAAACTTTAATATATCCCTCTCCGCAAACACTCCTCAAATACTCCTCAAACATTATGCAAGCACTTTATCTAACCTCTAAACCCTTTAAAAGCACAAAAAAAGAAAGCTCCCCTTGGGGAGCTTTCCTATCAAAATCTAATATTCGTTTATTTCTGCCGGAATGTGAATATCAGTTGTTGTATTTAATGTTAATTATTTAGCTTCAGCAACTGGGTTGAATGTAGCTGTTCTAGCTGTAGCATCCCATTCAATCTGGTTGTCGCTAAGACCAAGAGCACGTCCAAGGTCTCTCATTGGAAGGAATGCTCTATCGTTAACGATAACTGGAGCAGTTGTCATTGGCACTGGAGTACCGTTGATGTACATTGTTGTTGAACCAAGTGTCATAGAAACTGTTTTGTCTCCGTAGTAAATCATAATTGTTCCTGGGTTACCAGCAATCCAGTCAACTGGCTGTGTATTTGATGGGTCTGAAAGAGCTTCTGTTACGGCTCTTACTGGAAGCATTGTTCTACCGTCTGCTGAAAGGAAAGCAGGAACGTCAAGAGCAACTTCCTGACCATCAACTATCATTTTGTCAGAGTCGATTGTTACAACTACGTTTGTTGTGAATGTTGTACCCTGGTCACGACCAGCTGTAGCAACTGTTACGTAATCTTTAACCATAACAACTTCATCAACGTCGAAACCGAATTCTTTGTCGTTTGATGGGTCGTTACCGTCTTCTCCGTTGTATGTTTCAAACATAAGAGCGCCATCACCTTTAACTAAGCTAAGAGCGTAGTCACCAGCTGGTAATGTTCTGTCTAAGTAGAGAGAAGCATCTGTAAGTTTGATTGTCATAGGTGTTTTTGAGCTTTCAGAATCGATTGTGATTGTGATTAAGCCTTTGTTTACGTCAAGTTTCTTGATTTCTCCGTCACCCTCAACGATTTCAGCTTTAATACCTTTTTCGAATTCCATATTTTCAGCTGAAAGAATAATTGTCTGTTTTTTCTCCCAAAGTCCAGCTTCAGCTTCTTTAACGATAATGTCAGCAACTTCTACATTTCTGTAGTCGATAGCAACTGATGTTTTTTCAGCTTCAACTGTGATAGGAGCAACAGCTTTAGCTAAAGTTACTTTTGATGTAGCACCAAGAGCTGGGCCACCAACTTCAACTGTGATGTCACCTGTGAAGTCTGGAGCAACTTCTACGTTGAAGATAAGACCTAATTCAGCTTTTTTAGATTTGTCTGTGATTTCAGCAACACCAGCTGGTAATGTGATAACATTTCCGTCGATATCGAAGTCTGAATCAGCAACTGTCATATTTTTGTTTGTATCAACAGTTACATCAGTTACTTTAACGCCTTCTGGGAATGTTAATGTTGTTTTTCTGTTTGTTAACCAAGAATTAGCAGCTGTTTCTTTAAGTGTTAACTTAAGTGTTTCCTGATCTTTTTCGTCGTCTTTAGCACCTGAGTAAATTGTAGGAAGTGTTTTGTCTTCTGCAGAAACTTTTACACCCCAGTCAATGTATTTACCCATTTCTACTGTTGTTTTATCTACATTGTCGCCTCTTACTGTGATTTCAGCAACGTCTTCGAAATCAGCACCGTCTTCATCGATTTTGATTCCTGTGATTTTAATCATAGATGCTTTTTTTGATTTAGCTGTATTGTCAAGAACGATTTCAATTGTTCTTTCGTCCTGAGCTGTTACTGTAGGGCTTTTGATAGCAAGGTCACCTGAAACTACTTCTACAGTTGGTTTACCAACGAATTTGAATCCGCTGTTAAGTTTAAGTGTCATTTTCTCGCCAGCTTTGAATGTACCATCTGTAACTTCTTCAATGAAGATAGGTTTCATTGTTTCAGCACCTGAGAAGTTCTTTGTACCTTCAACGCTAACGATTGTACCACCATCTACTGATTTAGCAAATGTGAATGTATCAGCTGATACTGGTGATTCTTTAGGGTTGATTGTTACAGTAGCTCTTGAATCAGTTACTTTAACACCTGCAAGATTGATAACTAATTCTCCACCTTCTTTTGCTGCTGGTGTACCTTTTACAGTTACTAAAGCTCTTGTTGATGTTAATTTTTTGATTGTAACTGGAGTTTCTGCTGGAGTCTGTTCTTCATCTCCGCCACCTGGTGTAGTTGGTGGTATCTGTGTTGCTTCAGCAATATTAAATGTAACAACATTTGTTGTTGTAAGTTCAGCTGCACCTGTTAATGCAGTTTCTGGAACTTTAACTGGAATTTTTACAGCATCAGCTTTCTCTGTTGGTGTTCCTGATATTGTTACAGCAACTTCAGCTGCACCTTTGTTTGCAGTTGTTTTAACTTCTGCTACTAAACCTGCTGGTAAATTTTTAAACCAAGTTGATACATTTGTACCCTTTGTAAGTTCTGCTGCAAGTGTATCATCTGTTAATTTAACAGTTACATCTACAGGTGTTATTTTTTTATTTACTGTTCCTTCTACAGTTGTTGCAACAATATCTGCTCCTGCAACTCTAGCACTTGCTTTTGTATCTGCCTCTTTTGAACCGTCAAATTCAGAAACTTTTACTAATGTAGTAGCTGTTGAATCAACTGTAACTTCTTTTTCCATATCGTCCCACTCAGCACCGTTAAGTACGAGTTCGAATTCAACAGAACCATTTGTTTTTGAAAGTTCTCTTGCAAGGTCTCCGTTTTCGTCATTGATAACAACGCTTGGAGCTTTTGATTCAGTAATTACATCATCTTTTTCTACTGTTACAACTTTAGAAATTCTGTTGTAGCTTGAAGCGAAAGCTGAAACTGGCACTAAGCTAAGTGTCATAGCTGCAGCTAATGCTAAAGATAAAAATCTTTTCATTTTATATTTCCTCCTCTTAAATTAAAAAAACTTATTATTTTGTATGAGTTTGCTTCCGGCATACATACTCATTTACAAACTGCATTATAGCACCCAAACTGCAATTAGGTCAACTATTTTTAACAAAGTGTAACATTACTGTAATATTTGATTACACACAGTAAATATTGCTAAAGCCAACACTAACCAATTCCTTTATGCTGAAAACATTATACCCCCACCCTTTAAAAATTTCAACAGTTTTACTTATCTTGTAATATTTTTGTAAAGTAACTCGGCTAATCCACAAAAATGTCACAGTTTTTACCTTGCTGTCCACAGGACTTGTCCACGTTATCCACATATTTATCCACATTTAAACTCTATCTTGATAAAATCCCATTATCTATTTACAATTATAAGTATAGTTTTATTACAATATAATAAGGAGATTATTTTTATGTTTAAAATACAGGGTGGTACAACAAATATAGCCAACAGCTTTATAGATACCTACTTTAATAAAGCACCTTATGTATACTGTCTTGTATATATATATGCTTGTCGTATAATAGCCGGTGGGGAAAGTGTTACAAACGAAAATGTGGCTAATGCCTTGCGTCTACCTCTTTCCGACGTAACCTCTGCTTGGAAATACTTTGCGTCAGAGGGATTAATCGAATATAGCGAAAACCCTTTTTCCGTAAAAATTAAGGAGTTTGTTCCTATAAAAAGGAATACAGAAAATAGACCGGTTATAATAAAAAGCCGACCTGAGTATTCGCCGGAGGAGATAAGCGTATTTTCAAAAACCAACGAAAATATAAAAACACTTTTCTCTATGGCTCAAGGGCATTTAGGTAAAATGCTATCCCAAAACGATTTAAGCATTATACTTGGTATATACGACTGGTTACGACTTCCCCTAGATGTTATAGAGGTTCTTTTTGTATACTGTACCGACAATAACCACTACTCTTTAAAATACATTGAGGCTGTGGCTTTGGACTGGGCAGAAAAAGGAATCGACACACCCAATAAGGCATCAGAGTATATACAGCTTCACAATAAGGATTACAAAGACATTCTTAGAGCTATGGGGATAATGGGCAGAACGCCTACGCCTACGGAAGAAAAGTTTATCAACAAATGGATTAAAGATTACAATATGACAGTAGATATAATAAAAGTAGCCTGTGAAAAAACTATTATGGCTACGGGCAAGCCTAGTTTTTCATATGCAGATAAGATTTTATCGGGGTGGTACAGCAAAAGTGTTAAGACTAGGGCCGATATCGAACGTATCGATAATGAGTATAAACAATCAAAGGCTGTTGAAAATAGTTCGCCAAGCCCAAAACCACAGGTACAGCAGAACACACAACCTGCACCAGTTAAAAAGAATAGATTTGTCAACTATACCCAGCGTAATTGGGACTTTGACAGAATAAGAAAGCTGGAACAGGGGTATATAGATAATCAGGTCAAAACTAATTCTAGTTCTAGTGTTAGTGATAGAGATAATAAAAACGAGTGATATTCTTAAAAAAGGAAGTGAATATATATGTCAAAGAAAAGCGATATTTACAGGGAAGTCCTTAGGGACTACGAGAGAATACGAAACGATAATGCCTCAAAACTTAGGGATAAACAGACTGAAGTGTACTCAAAGTTTCCACGAGTTGCCGATATAGATAGAGAGCTTAACCTTACGGGGGTTCGACTTGCAAGGCTTTTGCTTGAGAAACCACAGGATTTCGAGGAGAAAGCAAGAAGACTTAGGGAGAATGTGGCAAGTCTTAAGGCTGAAAAAAATTCAATACTTGAAGATAACAATATACCTAAAAATTACCTTGAAATGTCTTATAATTGTGAGAAGTGCCACGATACAGGCATTGTTGACGGAAAAGAGTGTTCTTGCTTTAAACAGCGACTTGTGGATAAAGCCTACGACCAGTCAAATTTAAAACCTACTTTAAAGGTGGAGAATTTCGACTTTTTCGATTTCAGATATTACTCAACTGAGGTTGACGAAAAAATGGGTATGTCCCCTCGTGAGAATATGCAGAGAATATTCGGTACTTGCGTAAACTTTACACGAAACTTCGATACATCTTTCCAAAATCTTCTTTTATATGGTAGTACAGGCTTAGGGAAAACATTCCTTTGTAACTGTATAGCTAAAGAACTTTTGGATAAGGGCAAAACTGTAATGTACGTTACAGCGTCACAGCTTTTCAAACTTATTGAAGAAGATAGATTTAACCGTATCGGTGATGAGGATATACCGTCACACTATATGGACGATATACTATCCGTTGATTTATTTATAATAGATGACTTGGGAACGGAGTTTTCAACTATACTTTCAAGTTCCGAGCTTTTCAATATAGTAAATACACGTCTGCTTAATAAAAAGTCAGTTATTATATCCACAAACCTTTCTTTACAGGATATAGCCAACCAGTATAGCGATAGAATAGTTTCAAGGATTATAGGAAACTATACATCTATGGAGTTTTTCGGCGACGATATACGAGTTATAAAGAAATTTTCGGGGAGTAAATGATAAGGGGGGTATCCCCCTTTTTATTTTTTGAAACTTTTCCACAATATCACCTCTTGGAAACGGTGCATACTTTTAATATAAATTCAAGTTTATTTCAACTTATATATTGCCTAATCTTAACCCTAACTCGTGATAGCACTAAATTAATTTAATACAAAAAATACTTTGACATTACATCTCAGATACTTTCACATAAATTCAAGTTTATTCTAAAGTCATATATTGCCTACTTCTCAACTCATTTCTAGCTGTTTCCAATTCCAAAATTCCAACACAAAACCACCTACAAAGCCATTTCAATTTATCCTACACTTTTTTAACACAACTTCCTTTTTTTGCGTTATGTAAATCAAATTAAACCTAAAAATACTTTTCTGTAAATTCAAGTTTATTCTCAAATCATATCTCGCCTACTCCTCCCCCGTTTCTAGCTGTTTTCCATTCCCTAATTCCAACACAAACCCATCTACAAAGCCATTTCAATTTTCCTTACACTTTTTTAACACAACTTCCTTTTTTTGCGTTATGTAAATCAAATTAAACCTAAAAATAAAAGAGTGCCTTAGGCACTCTTCTTTACTCGTCTTTTTTATTGTTTATGTAAGAATTAAAGTAATATATTAAGAAACTTAATAAAATAATAGAACCAATAGCTATAATAAGAGTTCTTATATCCCTTAATGATATAAATATAGCAACCATACCACAACATAAACTTATACCGTAAAGTATGATAACAGCCTGTCTTTGAGAAAAGCCTCTATCTATAAGTCGGTGGTGAAGATGACCTCTGTCAGCCTCCATAATAGGCTTATGCTGTATAAATCGTCTACCCATAGCAAAGAGAGTATCGAATATAGGTAAGCCTAAAGAAAGCATACTAACTATAACAGCAAGTATAGCATATCCTTTAAATACACCCATAATACTTGTAACAGCAAGAACGAAGCCTAAGAATGTAGCACCTGTGTCACCCATAAATATCTCAGCCGGATTAAAGTTTCTAGGTAAGAAACCAAGGCAAGAACCGGCTAAAGCTGCTGTAAGAACAACGGCAGTTTCGCTACCTGTAAGTATACATAATACCATAAGGCAGAGAGATGCTATTGATGAAACACCTGCAGCAAGTCCGTCAAGACCGTCAATAAGGTTAACAGCATTTGTAACACCTATAATCCATATAAGAGTTATAGGGCCACTTAACTTCTGTAAGTATGCTGTAAAAGGCCAAAGCACCACATTTATTCTTGTACCTGTGTAAACCACCACAAGACCTGCTATAATCTGAATACAGAGTTTAAGTCTTGCTCTAAGAGTGTATATATCGTCAAAGATACCTAAAACGACTATTATACTTGCACCGACCATAAAACCGATAAACTGTTTCATTTCTATATCTGGTATATAGCGAATTAGCAAAAGAACTGAAATCATAAAACCTAATATAATAGCTATACCACCCATACGAGGCATAGGCTTTTTGTGCATACCTCTATCCTTAGGGTAGTCGATAGCACCACATTTTATGGATATTTTTTTTGCTAATGGTGTAGTCACAAGTGTTATAGCGAAAGCACTTGCGAAAATTGCAATATATAAAACCCAATTATGAACCAATTAAATCCTCTCCCTTTTGGCAATTATTTAGTGCCGAAAATTCTATCACCGGCGTCGCCAAGACCTGGAACTATATAACCGTGGTCATTTAAAGGATTTTCGTCATATGCAGCTGTGTATATATCCACATCTGGGTGTGCGTTCTGTACTTTTTCAACACCTTCTGGAGCAGAAAGGATACATAAAAGTGTAATATCTTTTACTCCTTTATCTTTTAAGAAACCGATAGCAGCCTCTGCTGTACCACCAGTAGCAAGCATAGGGTCAACAAGGAATACTTTTCTACTTGCAATATCGCTAGGGAGTTTGCAGTAGTATTCAACTGGCTGTAAAGTTTCAGGGTCTCTGTAAAGACCAATATGTCCAACTTTAGCTGTTGGCATAAGGCTAAGCATACCGTCAACCATACCGATTCCGGCACGAAGTATAGGCACAACAGCAAAGCCTGTTTCTATAATTTTACTTTTTGTTGTCTGTATAGGTGTAGTAACCTCACACTCGCCAAGAGGTACATCTCTTGTAGCCTCGTAACAAAGAAGTGTAGCTACCTCTGATATAAGCTCACGAAATTCTTTCGCACCTGTATCCTTATTTCTAAGCATAGTCATCTTATGTGCAATAAGTGGGTGTGAAGAAACGAATAATTTACTCATAAAACTTCCTCCGTAAATTTATTAATCTTCAATTTTTTCTATTCTTCTAATGTGTCTTTCATCATTTGAGAAAGGTGTATTAAGGAATGTGTCAACGATTTTTACTGCAAGTCCTGGGCCTGTAACTCTCTCGCCTAAAGCAAGAATGTTTGCATCATTATGCTCTCTTGTTGCCTGAGCAGAGAAACAGTCACCACAAAGGGCACATCTTATACCTTTAAATTTGTTTGCTGTTATAGATATACCTATACCTGTTCCACAGATAAGTATACCCTTTTCACACTCGCCTGATACAACAGCATTTGCAACTTTTTTTGCAAAGTCTGGGTAATCGCAAGATTCCTCTGAGTATGTTCCAAAATTTTTATATTCGTATCCCTTGCTGTCAAGGTATGCAATAACCTCTTTCATAAGAGAAAAACCACCGTGGTCACAACCTAAAGCTATCATAAATACACGTCCTTTCAAATAATCACACATCTATATATTTGTATCCTGCAGATTTGTTAAGTCTATTCATTATGGCGACACCTTCGCCGGACTCGTCAAAAACTTCAGAATATACCACATCAACTTCTAAAAAATCAAATTTCCTAAGTATTTTAAATAGATTACTGCCTATAGTTTCAGGCTTCTCTCTATCTCCTACAACTAAAACAGTACCACTTTTGTACTTATCCTTAGTCTGTGTTGTAGCCATTATTCCAACCTTAACGCCTTTTTTTTCATCTTCAAGAGTAAGGCTATTTATTTTTTGTACAACTTTTTCTAAATCTCCTCTTACAAGAGTGATATCAGCCTTAGGCGAATAATGGGTATACTTCATTCCTGGAGCTTTAGGCACAAGGTCTTTACTTGGTTTTAAAAACACAGCTGGGTCAACCTCTATTTTGCCTATAACTTCCTCAATCATCTCTCTAGTTATAGCCCCTGGTCTTAAAAGAACAGGCACTTCACTTGTAATATCAAGTATTGTAGACTCAAGACCAACTTCAGTAGCTCCTGCGTCAAGAATCATATCTATCCTACCAGAAAGGTCATACATAACGTGGGAGGCTCTTGTTGGACTAGGCTTACCTGATGAGTTAGCACTAGGTCCAGCTATCGGTAAATCGGCCTCTTTTATAAGTAACTGTGCTATTTTATGTGATGGAAATCTCACCGCTACAGTTTCAAGACCGCCTGTAATCTCGTATGGCACAATATCTGCCTTAGGGAATATAAGAGTTAAAGGTCCTGGCCAAAATTTTTCCATAATGGCATAAGCCTTTTTAGGTATTTCAGAAACTATACGAGAAAGCATAGAAATATCGGAAATATGAAGTATAAGAGGGTTG
Source organism: Candidatus Fimicola merdigallinarum (assembly GCA_017694425.1). Taxonomy (GTDB): domain Bacteria; phylum Bacillota; class Clostridia; order Lachnospirales; family Anaerotignaceae; genus Fimicola; species Fimicola merdigallinarum. Next base: position 13,084 of record JADIMX010000078.1, on the reverse strand, counting down.
TCTGAAGGTCGCCCTTTCGCCTCATATATCTTCTTACCGGCAAGGGCATCAAGACCATTCCCCCCAAGACCATAAACCGTTTCTGTAGGAAAAGCCACCAACCCTCCCCTTTTGAGAATGTCGGCAGCTTTTCTAATTTGGCTTAAATCGGGGTCGTCATAATCTATTTTAGCCAAAATAGTATTCATTTAATTACGCCCCACAACATTTTTTATATTTTTTACCGCTACCGCAAGGACAAGGGTCGTTACGTCCAACTTTAGTTGCCTTTACGATAGTTCTTGATTTTTTCTGCTGTAATGTAAGCTCGTGTCTTTTCTTAGCATCAAAAATGCCTTCCCACTGTGGAAGTGTGTAAAGATGCTCAGCTTTGTACTCAACCATTTTTTTGAAAAGTTTTTCAAAATCAATAACAAGTTTAACATCTGAATTTTCTTCAAGAGTGTTTAAGTCGTAGCTTTCTGGAATAACTTCGTTGATACCGTCAACGAAAGCAACGATTTCTTCTGCTGTCATATTAAATTTAGCAGCAAGCTCAGCTACTTTACCTTCAAGTGTAGTAACTTTCTCACCTATAATGTATTCATATATTCTCTGCTCTCTTGGAAGGTACTGGTCCCAAACAGCATCTACGCTTCTACCCTCTTTTGTGAAGGCTCTGCTCATCCAATTCTGATATAAAGTCATTTTAAATTCTCTCCTTTTAAAAAACAAATTTTAAACTAACATATAATTCAAATGATAATATATAATCCGAGTTATTGCAACAAAAATTTGAAAATAACACAAATTACATCATATTTAAATATTATAAAAATTAAATTTTGTCATTATTTCGTATTTTCCTTTTCAACAATAATGACTTCAACATTTTTCGGCAAGGATTTAATTATCCTATCGAAAAAGCTCTCGGTATTTTTCTTATTTTTCTGACCTTTATTTGAAGGAGGCTCGCCCAAAACAATTTTTGTTATACTCTCATTTGAAACAAAGTCAGAAATACTTTTACAAACATCATCATCACAAAGAGCGTGAATAATTCCACCTTTTCCACCGCCATATGTAAAAAGTCTTTGTAAAAGTCTTAAAGTTTCGTCATTGTTAAAAACATTGTTCCCTCTTAAAACGTGGAGTATATGAAGCTCCCCATTTTCTTTAGAGGAAATATCATAAGCTCTATCAATGAGCCTTACAGAGTTACTTTGAGCTGTTATACACACAAGAACCTTGTCCGTATTTAAGGTTAGTTCATCATTTACATCATCATTAATATCCATAACCAAAGTTACTCTCCTCCTTTTTATATAGCCATAAAAAATACTACAACTATAAGATACCACAAAAACGAAAATTTTTCATTGTGCATATTATTAAAATTTTCTTAATAAGTGTACAAAAAAAGTCTGCAATATAATTGCAGACTTAAAATATCATTATTTGCTATATTCAGTTATAGTAACTTTTTCGATTACAACATCATTTACAGGTTTATCACTTGAATCAACCTCAACAGAGTTTATGGCATCTACAACGTCCATACCCTCGAAAACCTGACCGAAAATAGTATATCCGTAGTCAAGCTCAGGTGTTCCACCAAGCTCCTCATAATGCTTTTTAGCCTCATCAGAATAGTTAAACTTAAACATTTTATTTGTGTTTCCGTTTACGAGAAGCTCGTCTGTACCATTTTCATTTTTAACCTGTTCAACGTATTCAAAGTAACCAGCAGTAACCTCCGGCTTTGAAACAATGTAGAACTGACTTCCGTTTGTATTTGCACCACTATTTGCCATAGCTAAAGCACCGTTAAAGTGGTACATATTAGGGCTAAATTCATCTTCAAAAGGCTTGCCCCATATACTTTCGCCACCCATACCAGTAGCAGTAGGGTCACCACCCTGTATAACGAAATCTTCTACAACTCTGTGGAATGTAAGACCGTCAAAATATCCTTCCTTTGCGTGAGTTACAAAGTTTTCAACAGCCTTAGGGGCTTCATCTTTACAGAATTTCACCTTTATATCGCCCATATTAGTCTGTATAATAGCTATTTCTTCACCCTCTTTAGGTTCTTCAAGCTGTGGGAACTCATCTCCACCGGCAAGAAGTTTTTTCTTTAAATCCTCATATTCATCATCAGGTGAATTTGCTTCCTCATTTTTAGTTGTATTGTCATTTACATCTTTTGTTGAAGAACAGCCTGAAAGCATCATAACTGCAACAAAACTTGCTAGTAATATTTTCTTAAGCATAATAAACATTCCTTTCTTTTGTAATGTGAATTAGATTTAATTTTATTATTTAAAAATATCTTTGTCAATAAATAAAAGGAGTGTTTCCACTCCTAAATTAACTTAAAAATCACATATTTTCGGCAAGCTCTTTTCTTACTGCCTCTATTTCCTCATCAGTAGGGTTTGTAGGGTTCCATTTAATATCTATGCCATCATTTTCATATCGTGGTATAAGGTGCATATGGAAGTGGAATACACTCTGACCTGCAACAGTACCGTTATTCTGAAGTACGTTCATATTTTCAAAACCTAAAGTTTTCTTCATAACTTTAGAAACTTTAACAGCAAGCTCAAAAAGTCTGCCAGCCTGTTTCTCGTCTATCTCGAAAATATTTTCAACGTGGTTTTTAGGTAATATGAGAACGTGACCTTTCCCACTAGGAAATCTGTCTAATATAACTTTAAACTCATCATTTTCAAATATTGTAGCTGACGGTATCTCGCCTTTTATTATTTTACAAAATATACAATCACTCATATTTCTCACACCTTTCATTAGTATATTATAAGTATATCACAAAAAAATTTATCTTTCTATACACATATAAGTTACTGTGTTTACATCTCCTAGCATATCTGTTATTATCTCAAAAAGCATATCCTTAACTTCTAAGTCCTGAAAAAGAACGTACAACGCCCTTACACTTCTTACGTAATCAGAAAGATACATCATACTCTTTTTTAAATCCTTTAAATAATCGCCTGTCATCTTCTTTTTATAATCATCACAGTATGAAACCTTATCCCCTGCTGATTTATAGTATATATCCTCAAGGAATCTTCTAGCCTTTACTGTGTCAACGTATATACACTTTAGGTTTTCTCTATCATTTTTGTCTGTAGCTTTCTTGTAAAGCTTTTCAAAATACTCTGAAAGACACTTGGCCTCTGATGTTATAAGTGATAAAAGCTCCAATAATCTTTTATCATAGCAAAGATTATTAGTATTTTTCTTGTCACCCTCCATAGATTTTATATTTGTGTTGTTTTTATAATTAGGGGCTACATTGTATGGATACATTCTTAAAAAACTCCTTTTTATTTTATTTATATGATTAACGCCTAATTGTTTAACACAAAAAATAAAAAAAGCTGACTTAAAAGTCAGCTTTTTTTATATACTTACTCAACTACTATATCATCAGTAGTAGTCTGATTTTCCTCTTCAACAGTATCAGGAACCTCATCTATAGCTGTGTCAAAATGAACTTTAGGTAGCTTATTTCCATTTACCCAATCATTGAAGAAACTGTATAAGCTCTTACCGTAAACATCTTCAGCTGTTCTGAAAAATTCATTTGATGTAGCTGTTTTAAATGAATATTCAGAAACGTAAGTTTTTAAAAACTCGTCAAATTTTTCTGCACCTATTTTATTATATAAAGCATACATCATCATAGCTGATTTTTTCCTCTGAACTGTTTCAAAGGACTCCTCTGTTGTATACTTTGTAGGTGGAGTACTTAAAGCCTGATGCTTTTCACCCTCTATTAATCCCTTAAGGTTAGCATATTCAACTTCCATATATGCGTCAATACCATCTTCGCCGTATAAAAATCTAGCATTCAAAAACTCGCTAAGACCCTCTCTAATCCAAGGCTCTTTCTTTACGTCTGTTTCAACTATACCTGAAAACCATTGATAACCTAAGTCAAAATCTAAAACAAAAGAATTTATGTCAGCATCGGCAGAGAAAAAACTTTCATCTACAAATGCCATACCTGAAAACTGTGCATTATCCGGTCTGTATAAACTTGTTTCCACAATATCTATATGGCTATAAGGATAAGTACCACATATTTTACCATAGTAATCAACCATATTACTTACATTTTCTAGTATTAAATCAACCATAGGTGTATCATCTGAATAGTAATACACATTGATTTTAGTGCTGTTTTCATCTTTCTGAATACTTTTTGTCTTAAGGTTCTTACCTATTGCAAAGGCAAAATCTCTTATAAATTTGCCCTCTACAACAGTTGTCTTTACACCATCAGAACTATTTACAAGCTCATTTCCTGTACCTAAAACAGTATATTCTTCAGGAGTTTTAATTGATATTGTGTAATTTCCTATATCGTTATAGTTTGTATCCCAAAGAGGATATACAACACTTTTATTCCAGCCGTAATTATCATAAACAGCCATAACCGGAATAATGTTACCTGTCCAAAAAATATTTTCGTTTTTACCTAAACCGGCATAACTCATATTTGGTATACTGCTTTCAAACTGTACAGCTATTTCAGTTTCTCCATTGACCTCAAGGGTTTCTGGAAGCTGTATACAAAGTGATGAACCCGAAACACTGTAAGATACCTCTTTACCGCCTACTGTAAGAGAGCTTATATTAAAGTTTGCATATTCATTAATACTATGTGAAAGCTCCTGGCTTATAGCATTGGCATAAGGAAGTATAGGGCTATCCTCATTAAATGAATTAGCATATATATTCATATAAATCTCGTGTTGCTTTTTAGATGTTGTGTTTTTATATGTAATCTTCTCAATACCTTTAATAGAGTTTGTATCAGGAGAAAACTCCACAGTAGCGTTATAGTTTGTATAAAAACGTTCTTCCTTATTTTCATCTTCTGTCTGTTCAGGCTGTTCTTCAGTAACAACCTCGTTATCTACAGGCTTATTTTCAACTGGTTTAGAACAGCCTGATAATAACATTATTGCTGATAATATCGAAATTAAAAATATTCTGTATTTGATAAAAATACCTCCCAACTTAAAAAAACGAGTAATATTTTTATACATTATATCATAAATGTATTAATATTGAAACCGAAACAAAATGTAAAAATAGATACATTTATTTTATTTTTTGATAGAACTGTGTATAAAACTTTGATATTATATTTATAAAATATAATATAACGAAAAGTATTAATACGGAGTTGGTAAGAAAATGAAGAAAATAGTTTTAACTGGTGGAGGTACAGCAGGACACGTTACACCAAACATAGCACTTTTACCCTCTTTAAAGGAGGCAGGCTTCGAAATAGCCTATATAGGAACGAAAGACGGTATCGAAAGAAAACTTATTGAAAAAGAAAACATAGAGTATCACTCTGTGCCTACTGGAAAACTTAGAAGATACCTTTCAAAAGAAAATGTGACAGATATGTTTAGAGTTGTAAAAGGTGTTAAAGAGTCCTTTTTCCTTTTAAAAAAATTAAAACCTGACATAGTTTTTTCAAAAGGTGGCTTTGTGGCTGTACCGGTGGTTTTAGGTGCAAAACTTAATAACATTCCAGTTGTAATCCACGAGTCAGACATAACGCCAGGTCTTGCAAACAAAATAGCTATACCTTTTGCAAAATGTGTATGTACAACGTTTCCTGAAACATTAAACTATATACCTAAGGATAAAGGTGTAAACACAGGCTCACCTATAAGAAAAGAACTTTTCTTTGGTGACAAGAAAAAGGGAATGGAGATTTGTGGTTTTGAAGGTTCAAAGCCTATTATAATGGTTATGGGCGGTAGTCTTGGCTCTGTTAAGATAAATACACAGCTTAGAGGTTCTCTTAAAACACTTTTAAAAGACTTTGACCTTTGTCATCTCTGTGGAAAGGGAAATGTTGACCCTACACTTGAGGGCAAAAAAGGATACAAACAATTTGAATATATTTCAGATGAGTTGCCACACATTATGGCTATGGCTGATATTATTGTTTCAAGAGCCGGTTCAAACTCAATATCCGAGTTTTTAGCCTTAAAAAAACCTAATTTATTAATACCTCTCTCAGCAAAAGCAAGCAGAGGCGACCAAATATTAAACGCAAAATCTTTTGAAAAACAAGGGTTCTCAATGGTACTTGACGAGGATAATATGACTTACGTTTCTTTAGAGAAATCTATAAGAGATTTATATGAAAAACGTGAAGAATACATTAAAAATATGGAAAACAGCAGTTTATCTAACGGTGTAAAAGAGGTAATGAAAGTTATAAATAAATATGTAAAATAAAAAGAGGTGCTAAAAGCACCTCTTTTTTTATTGATTTAAGCTGATTTTTTACCAAAGTATTCTTTATGCCAAAGTAAGAATACATATATTGTCCATATCTTTCTACTGTTATCAACCTTGCCTGCTTTGTGGTCGTCAAGAAGTTTTACAATCTCATCAACATCAAAAAACTCTCTACCTGCTGTACCCATAAATGCTTTTTTAACTTTATTGTAGTACTTATCCTCTTTAAGCCATATTCTAATAGGCACAGGGAAACCGAGTTTCTTTTTCTCAGCTACCATATCCGGAAGATATCTGTGTGCAGCCATTCTCATAGCATACTTTGTATTTTCTTTATTAACTTTATACTTAGTAGGTATAGTTCTAGCTACATTGAATACCTCTTTATCAAGGAAAGGTACTCTAACCTCAAGGGAGTGAGCCATACTCATTTTGTCAGCCTTTAAGAGTATGTCACCTATAAGCCAGAAATGTATGTCTATATACTGCATCTGTGTAACTTCGTCTTTATCCTTAACCTTATCATAGAAAGGCTTTGTAAGCTCTGTATGGTTATATTTACCAGTAGGATTTTTTAATATTCTTTCTCTTTCCTCCTCGTTAAACATAAAAGCATTACCTATAAATCTTTCCTGTAAAGTCTTGCTACCTCTTATAAGATAGTTTTTACCTTTTACTTTAAAAGGAATAGCCTTTGCAATTTTTCCAAGACCTTTTCTAACAGGCATAGGAAGTTTAGCTATAGGCTCTAAAGAGTGTGGCTCTCTGTATATATTGTACCCACCGAAAAATTCGTCAGCACCCTCACCTGAGAGAGAAACTTTAACGTGTTTAGCTGCAGTCTGACTTACAAAGTAAAGGGCAACGGCTGACGGGTCAGCTAAAGGCTCGTCCATAAAATACTGAACCTTTGATATTGTATCCCAGTATTCTTCAGTTGTTATTACTTTGCTGTAATTGTCTATGCCAACATTTTTTGAAAGTGCTTTAGCATAGTCAATTTCATTGTATTTATCGTAATCGAAACCAACAGTAAATGTTTTATCGCCTTTAAAGCAAGATGCAACATAACTTGAGTCAACACCACTTGAAAGGAATGAACCAACCTCAACATCACTTATTTTGTGTTTCTTTATTGAGTTTTGCATAGCATTATCGATTTCTTCTACAAACTCATCAAGGCTCTTATTTTCATCAGCCTCAAAAACTGGCTCCCAGTATCTCTTAATATCCATTTTACCATTTTTGAATGTGAAACAATGAGCAGGCATAAGTTTATATATACCTTTAAAGAATGTTTCTTCAAGAACTGAATACTGGAAAGTAAGATAATTTTCTAAAGCAACAGTATTTACAGCTTTTTTATATTTAGGGTATTCTAATATACTTTTTATCTCAGAACCGAAAACAAGCTGTCCGTCTATTTCAGCATAATAGAAAGGTTTTATACCGAAAAAGTCCCTAGCACCGAAAAGAGTTTCGTTTTTGCTATCCCATATAACGAAAGCAAACATACCCCTAAGTTTTTCAAGCATTTTTTCGCCGTACTCCTCATATGAGTGTATTAAAACCTCTGTGTCTGAATTATTTTTAAATATATGTCCTTTAGCTTTAAGGTCCTCTCTAAGCTCCTGATGATTATATATTTCACCGTTAAATGTTATAACTATATCATCATTTTCGTTGTACATAGGCTGTGAACCGTGGTCAAGGTCTATAATACTTAATCTTCTAAAACCTAAGGCAACATTTTCATCAATATGTTTTCCATCACTGTCAGGGCCTCTATGAATTATTTTATTCATCATACCTGTGAGAATTTCTTCACTATTTACAAGCTGTCCTGTAAAACCACAAAAACCACACATTTTTCTATATCCTCCTATGGCAAATGCCTTGTAATCTAAAAATTTTATTATAAAAAACTGTATCATATTTCTATGCTAAAATCAATAAATAGCTATATTACAAATGTAAATAAAAAATCTATAACCATAGTAAAAGCTAAACTACCCGAAATAATATTTGTTTTTCTAGTGCCTAAATAATTTATAACCTTTTTAAAGAGTGGGTATAAAACGTATAGTATAACCATTCCACCTATGCCAAATCTTATACTAGGGTTTAGGGCAATTCTACCTTGGAAATTAAAACTAAACCTTGTGTAGTCCCACATAAAGCTACCAACTGTAAATTCCATTATATAGCTTGATATAAGCTCTATTGTAGTAGTTACAATAACTATCCCAATAAAAACTAATAACGGTGTTATATTAAGTTTAAAAAGCCTTATTTTGCGTTCCATAAGCCAGCCAAGACAAATAATCATAGCCAAAGCCCCACAGCCGTATACTGGGCAATATGGCCCAAATAATACGCCTCTGTTTGAAAATCCCCACCTATAAACAACTACCTCTAAAAAAACCTCATATATCCAACCTATAACCGAAACTATATAGAAAAATAAAAACATTTCAAAAATTTTATTTATAACTTTTTCTTTCATAAAGTTTTTACCTCTCAAATTCATAAACAATAAAAAAGGGTGCTTTTAAACACCCTTTAATACTTTTTAGTCTAAGAATATTTTAACTGTTCTCTCGTCAGAACTCCATACAACGTGGTCATCATCAATACCATAAGCATTAAGTACTGCTCTTAAAGGTATATATGTTCTATCATTTTTTATAACTGCTGGGCTTTCAAGAGTTATATCACCATTTGGAGATGTCATTTTTGTTGAACCTATTTTTAAATTGATGTAGCCAAAAGGTGTATCTATACTTACCTCACCTGTTGCCCCGTTCCAAGCTATATCCTCGTTAGGTATTCCCATAGAATTTGAGAATGTTCTAAGTGGAATCATAGTTCTACCTGAACCGTCAATGTAGCTTACACCGTCAGTTTCAACTTTAGTTCCATTAGCAATGTATCCACTTTCGTCTATTGTGTACTCAACAAATCTTCTATCCTCCGCCATATTATATTCTGTTTTTGTTGAATATACTAATTCGTTGCTGTCAGCATTTACATAGCCTACCTGTATGATGTGAATTTTTTCGTCTTCAAATATAGTTTTATCTACTTCAAACTGCCAATCGCCGTCAACGTCAACTCTAGTCTGACCGTAGTCCTCTCCATCTATTGTAAGTTTAAGGATTTTACCCTCTGTTGCTTTACCGCTTATATAAGCATTGTCTTTAACGAAGTCTATATCCTTATTGATTTTGATTTCGCTAGGTGTACGGCTTTCTCCACCAAATGTACCTAAGTTAAGGTCTGTGCTACCACCTGCACTACTTGTAAATTCAGCTTTAATATCACCATAAGAAGCATTGTCTGTATCAATCTCTATATCTGAAAGATTTATAGTACCATCTCCTGCTGATGTATCGCTGTTTACAGTAAGAACAATAGCAGTTCTATCTGAGTTAGCAAAGTCTATATCGATTTTACCTGAATATTTGCCTGTTTCATCTACTGTTGGAAGGCTAAAGAAAGCAAAACCACTATTAAGTTTTATAGTGTATTTAGTTCCTTTTTTTACAGAAGAATCAAAGTCATCTTCAATTCTAATGTCGTTTATAGTTCCGTTTTCCTCCATATTTTCAACAGGCTCATTGTAAATCTCTAATTCACTTGTACCTGTTATAGCGAAAACGTATTTTCCGTCAGAAACAGTAGAATCTTTTGAATTTACACCAACATATACATTTCCAGATTTATCAGTTGAAGCATAGAGAGGTATTTCTATATCTTCTGTTGTAGCATCAAAAACTGCAACATCAACATTTAAAATTAATCTTGTATCTGAAATTTTTGAATAGCTTATACCATCTACTAATGTACCCTCATCAGCATATTTATCTGTCCATTCTCCGTTTTCAAGGTAAACTTCAAATGAGAAGTCACTAGTATGGTCATCACTAGCTTCTATAACAAGTGTAGGAGCTGTTTTTTCGTCTAATTCTACACCTGATTTTACTCTAACTTGGTTTGTTACGTGGTTTTCTGTATATGCAAAAGCACTTAAAGAAACGCTTGAAACTGTAAGTGATAACATAGTAGCAAAAGCTAAACTTTTAATAATATTTCGTTTCATATAAATTCCCCCTTGTAATTTATTTAAATTATTTACACTTAAATTATAAATTGAAATTTGTAAAAATTCTAGTAAATAGTACCATTTGTAATAAATATTTAATAAAATGGATTTATAATTATATTTATAAGAAAGGAGTGTGTACTTTTTATGGATTATAACCAAGTTATAGAAAATGCTAGAGGAAATATAGGAGAGTATTGCAAGGCGTGTACCATTTGTAACGGCGTTGCCTGTAAAAATAAAATGCCAGGGCCTAGGGCGAAAGGTGTTGGAGATACTGCCATAAGAAACTATTCTAAATGGCAAGAAATACGTGTAAATATGGATACTTTATGCGAGAATAGACCAGTCGATACATCTATAGAGTTATTTGGCAAAAAATTTGAATATCCATTTTTCGCAGGGCCTGTTGGAGCAGTAACACTTCATTATAGTGATAAATACAATGATGTTACATATAATGATGTGCTAGTTTCTGCTTGTGCCGAAAATGGCATATGTGCATTTACCGGTGATGGTGTTGATAGCAATGTTATGATAGCCTCAACAAAAGCTATAAAATCTAAAAATGGCTTAGGGATACCAACAGTAAAACCTTGGAACATAAATACAATAAAAGAAAAAATGGAGCTTGTAAAAGAATCAGGAGCTTTCGCCGTTGCTATGGATATTGATGCCTCAGGGCTTCCATTTTTAAAAAATACAAACCCACCTTCCGGCAGTAAATCTGTATCAGAATTAAAAGAAATAATTGATATTTCCGGATTACCATTCATAGTAAAAGGTATAATGACAGTTAAAGGTGCGTTAAAGGCTAAGGAGGCAGGAGCTTCAGCCATAGTTGTTTCTAACCACGGAGGGCGAGTTCTTGACCAATGTCCATCTACTGCTGAAGTTTTAGAGGAAATTGTAAAGGCTGTTGACGGAAGTATGAAAGTATTTGTTGACGGAGGAATAAGAACAGGTACAGATGTGTTTAAAGCACTTGCAATGGGAGCAGACGGTGTTTTGATATGTAGACCATTTGTAACAGCAGTCTATGGCGGAGATAAAGAAGGTGTAAAAGCATATATAGATAAAATAGCAGGCGAACTTAAAGATACAATGCAGATGTGTGGAGCATTTTCTATAAATGATATAACAAGGGATATTATACGATATTAAAGTGGGGTTAAACCCACTTTTTTTATTATAAAATTTAAAAGTATCATTTAAATATATCATTTAAATATATTGCATATTGCTAATATATTTATACAAATAGAGAAATAACCTTTTATCAGTGCAATAACAAGTGTAACACTATGCTTATACATATAAACAATCACTGTATTTTATAGGTTTGTAAAACTATATTCATATACATATTTACAAATCTATCATAGTGCTTTATAAAAATTTATTTGATGTAAATGTAATAAGAAAACAAATAATACAAAAATCTATTCAGAACCTTTTAAACTAATCAAATATATTTATAAAACCACAATATTCATAATAAATATAAATTTATTCTGAAATAATTAAATTTTGCTTGTGACTAAAAGTATCTTTAATCTTTTCATCATAAAGAATACCATTAGCAGTAGAGTACAGTTTATTAATTTTATTAACTTCAAGATAATTATCGTCTAATAGTTTAATTAATTTAATATAATTTTATCTTCAATTTCAACTATCATTTTTTAATACAACTTTACTACTATGTTGTGGTTTAAAAGATTATCTTTGAATATAGATATTCTCCATAGAATTAATGTTTAAAAATGTTGTAAATCTCCGACGTGGTCTATATGCTAGTTAGAAATCCAATTTTGAAACATATATTCATTTTAACTGAATTTTTCAAAAAATATATTATACGGGTTCTAAATCAAATAAAATGAAAGCCTTGTTTTGGCTTAAATTATGAATTTGTAGTATTTTATACAATTATCATAAATTACCCTCAATATATCATTATTTTATGTTTATAGAATTCCATTTTTCAATAACCCCAATATAGTCATTACCTTTTTTCATAATAAATGGCTTGATACCAAAATTAAAAATGATTTTATGAACTACCCATTGAAATAAGTAAGATGTTTTATTATGTATATCTTTAGAAAATTTTTCAGCTAAAAAAGATATACGTTTATCAAGTTTCTCTACATTCTGTATTGAGCTATTAAAAGGAAGATTCAAAACTATTTTGCCACTAATCTTAGCCCCTGAATATTTCAATAATTTTGTCAAAATCTTACTAGTATCACTACTGCCATAATTTTCACCTGTTACAACACTTATAGCATATTTATTATGTAATAGCTGTTCAATAACAAAATGACCTCTGTCGATAAATTGCTTTAACTGACCCGAAATATTGCTAGCATAAGTTGGAGAGCCAATTATAATACCTTGAGAATTAGCAATATTTTGAGATAAAATTTCTGCATCATCTTTATATAACAAATACCAGTTTTATAGCAAACACAACAACCATTACAATGTAATATATTTAATTCTGAAATATTTACAAAATCAACATCAAAATTTTTTTGAATAAGAATTTCTTCAAATCTATGTAGTATCTGTGCAGTAAAGCCATTTTTTCTCGGACTTCCGTTTATTATAATTATTCTCATAAGCTATTCCCCCAAATATATTCATATGATACTACAATATTATCACTAATCATTGTTTATAGTATATAAG